>WTJQ01000400.1:0-8304 GCA_011524785.1 Planctomycetota bacterium
CGTCTGGAACCTGACCAAGACCGCGTCCACCTGCGGCGAGTGCAGCCGCGGCTGCGCCACGACGGTCGAGGTCCTGCGCGGCGGGGACGTGAAGCGCATCCGGCCCCGCCACGACGAGGCGGTCAACGGCTGGTGGATGTGCGACACCGGGCGCTTCGCCCTCGAGCCGCTGAACCAGCCCGAGCGCCTGCAGGGCGGCCGCGTCCGCTCCGGCAGCGGGGTCGGCACCGAGCCCGTCGCGAACGAGGACGCCCTCGAGATCGCCCGCGACATGCTGCTCACCCACGAGCGTGCGCTGCTGGTGGCCTCTCCCTGGCTGACCGTCGAGGAGGGCGCACAGCTCGTCGCCCTGGGCAAGCGCCTCGGCGCTCGCCCGGTCCTCGTGTCGCCCGCCGACAACGGCCTGGGCGACGATCTGCTCCACACCGGCGATCCCTGCCCGAACCGGAAGGGGCTCACGGACCTGGGCCTGGACGCCCTCCCCGCCGAGGAGGTCGCGACGCTGGCCGCCGAGCACGACGCCGTGGTCCTGGTCGGCGAGCGCGTGGCCGAGCTGGTCGGGCTCGACGCCGTCACCGCGCTCCCCACCTCCATGCGGGTGGTGCTGCTCGACACGGTCCTGGTCGATCACCCGACCGTGGACCTCGCGATCGGCGTGGCCAACTGCGTCGAGCGGGCCGGCCACTGGGTCAACCAGTCGGGCGAGCGTCGCTCGATCCTGCCCGCCCGCCAGGCGCCCCAGGGCACCTGGTCCCCCGAGCGCCTGCTCGGCGGCCTGCTCGAGCTGCTCGGGACCTCGACCGAGGCCGCTGGCGGCAAGACCGAGGTGCACTCCTGATGGCGTTCCTCACCCTGCTCCTCAAGGCGAGCCTCATCTACGGGGGCCTGCTCGGCACGGCGGCCCTGATGACCCTCGCCGAGCGCAAGGTCTCCGCGTGGATGCAGCTGCGGGTCGGTCCCAACCGGGTCGGTCCCGGCGGCCTCCTGCAGCCGCTGGCCGACGGCGTGAAGTTCATCCTCAAGGAGGAGGTCACCCCGGACGGCGCCAACATGTGGATCTTCCGCCTGGCGCCGATGCTGGCGGCGATCCCGGCGATGATGACCGTCGCGGTGGTGCCCTTCGCGGGCCAGGTCGAGCTGTTCGGCCTGGACTTCGGGAACCTGTCCGTCACCGACCTCGACATCGGCCTGCTGTTCATCCTCGCGCTGTCGGGCCTCTCGGTCTACGGCGTGATCCTCGGCGGCTGGGCCTCGAACTCGAAGTACTCGCTCCTGGGCGGGCTGCGCGCCTCGGCCCAGATGGTCAGCTACGAGCTCTCGCTGATCATGACCGCCCTCGCCGTGGTCGCCCTCACCGGCGCCATGGACCTGCGCGAGATCGTGGCCGCCCAGGCGGGGAGCATCTTCAACTGGAACGTGTTCACCCCGGTCGTCGGCCAGGTGGGACTCGTCCTGTTCGTGATCGCGACCTTCGCGGAGACCAACCGCCACCCCTTCGACTTCGCGGAGTGCGAGCCGGAGCTGGTCGGCGGCTTCCACACCGAGTACTCGTCGATGAAGTTCGCCCTGTTCTTCCTGGGCGAGTACTGCGCGATGACGGTGATGGCCTGCCTCACCACGGTCCTCTTCCTCGGCGGCTACCAGGTGCCGTTCTGGGAGGACGCCCCCTGGTTCGTCCAGCTGGGCGCCTTCGGGGCCAAGGTCGGCTTCTTCCTGTTCCTGTTCATCTGGGTGCGCTGGACGCTCCCGCGCTTCCGCTACGACCAGCTCATGAACCTGGGCTGGAAGGTCTTCCTCCCGGTGGCCCTCGCCAACCTCCTCGTCGTGGGCGCCCTGATCGCCCTCGGCTGGGCCTGAGCCTGCTCCTGCCCCTCCCCCCATGGTCGTCGTCCAACGCCGCAAGCTCACCCTCGCCGAGCGCCTCTACCTCCCGGAGGTGTTCCGCGGGCTCGCGATCACGTTCCGCAAGATGTTCCAGCCCCGCGTCACGCGGCAGTACCCCGAGGAGGGACTGCCCAAGACCGAGGTGACCCGCGGCCAGCCGCGGCTCGTCGTCAAGGACGACGGCAACATCGCCTGCGTCTCCTGCGGCCTGTGCGAGGCCGCCTGCCCGGCCTACGCGATCACCATCGACGGCCAGGAGACCGACCGCTTCATCGAGCGCGAGCCCGAGCGCTTCGACATCGACATGCTGCGCTGCATCCTGTGCGGCTTCTGCGAGGAGGCCTGCCCCAAGGACGCGATCTTCATGAGCGACGAGCTGGAGCTGGCCGACTACTCGCGCCGCGCGCTCGTCTACGACATGGACAAGCTCAAGCGCCCGGCCAGCGACATGCGCGCGCGCATGGACTACGTGAAGCGGATCAACGGCCGCTGGGGGGTCGAGGCCTGATGGTCGACCTCCTCTTCTACGTGGCGGCCCTGCTCAGCGTGCTCTGCGCGCTCGGCGTGGTGATCTCCGAGAACCCGGTCCAGAGCGTGCTGATGCTGCTGGGCAGCTTCCTCGGGATCGCCGTGATCTACCTGCTGGCCGGCTTCCAGTTCCTGGCCGCGATCCAGGTGCTGGTCTACGGCGGGGCGATCATGGTCCTCTTCCTCTTCGTGGTCATGCTGCTCAACCTCGGCGACCCCGAGGTCCAGGCCGACGAGCCGCTCTTCCACGGACGCGGTCGCGTGACCGGAGGCCTGGGGGTCGCCCTCGCAGCCCTCGCGGTCCTGCTCACCGCCTCGCGCGGCACCGCCCTCGCCCCCGTCGAGACGTACCTCTGGCCCGAGGGCGGCCTCGACCCCCTCCTGGGCATGGCCGAGGCCATGTTCGGGCGCTACGTGCTGCCCTTCGAGGCGGCCTCGGTCCTGCTGCTCGCCACGGCCGTGGGCGTGATGGCCCTCGCCAAGCGTCAGCGGACCAAGCGCGCCATCGCCCCGGCGCCCCTGGAGTCGAAGGAGGCCGCGGCATGAGCGTCCCCACCGAGCAGCTGCTCGTCCTCTCGGCCCTCCTCTTCTCGATCGGCGTCGCGGGCTTCTTCGTCCGCCGCAACGTGATCGTCGTGCTCATGAGCATCGAGCTGATGCTCAACGCGGCCAACCTCGCCTTCCTCGCCGGCGCCCGGCACCACGCCAGCCTGGCTGGCGAGTGGCAGGCCGAGGGCCCGGTCATGGTGACCTTCGTGATCGCGGTCGCTGCCGTGGAGGCTGCCGTCGGCCTCGCCCTCGTCATCGCGTACTACCGCCGCAAGCGGACCGTCTCGCTCGACCAGCTCACCCCCACCCTGGACTGACCCGTGGACACCGCTCCCTGGCCCTGGCTGATCCCGGCCGCCCCGTTCCTCGGGGCGCTGGTCTGCGGCCTCCTCCACGTCGGCGCGCTCCGGCGCCGCAAGGCTGATCCGGAGGCCGCGGGCATGCTCGCCGGCCCGGTCGCCATCGCCGCCATGGCGGTCGCGTTCGCCGTCAGCCTGAAGGGCTTCCTCGAGCTCCAGGGCGGCGCTGCCCAGGTCTGGAGCACCCGCTACGCCTGGATCCCCGTCGGGGAGTTCACCGTCGAGTGGGCCCTCGTCATCGATCGCCTCTCGTCCCTGATGACCCTCGTGGTCACGGGCGTCGGCCTGCTCATCCACGTGTACGCCTCGGGCTACATGAAGGGTGACCGTGGCTACGCGAAGTTCTTCGCGTACCTCAACCTGTTCGTGGGGATGATGCTGATGCTCGTCCTCTCGGCGAACATGGTCGGCACCTTCGTCGGCTGGGAGGGCGTCGGACTCTGCTCCTACCTCCTGATCGGCTTCTGGTACGAGAAGGGCTGGCCGGCCGAGGCCGCTCAGAAGGCCTTCGTGGTCAACCGCATCGGCGACGCCGCCTTCCTGCTGGGCATGTTCCTCCTGGCGGGCGTCTTCGGGACCCTCGACTACGCCGGGATCAACGCCAACGTGGCGACGGTCGCGCCCGAGCAGCTCGGCCTCCTCGGGCTGGCGGCCCTGCTCCTCTTCGGCGGCGCCTGCGGGAAGAGCGCTCAGATCCCGCTCTTCGTCTGGCTGCCGGACGCCATGGCCGGGCCGACCCCGGTGTCGGCCCTGATCCACGCGGCGACGATGGTCACCAGCGGCATCTACCTCGTGGTGCGCCTGAACCCGCTGTTCGCCAGCGCCCCCTGGGTGCTGACGGTCATCGGAGCCGTCGGCGCGGCCACCGCCTTCGTGGCGGGCTCGAGCGCCCTGCGCCAGCGCGACCTGAAGGGCGTTCTCGCCTACTCGACGGTCAGCCAGCTGGGCTACATGTTCCTCGCCCTCGGGGTCGGCGCCTTCACCAGCGCCATCTTCCACGTGGTGACCCACGCCTTCTTCAAGGCGCTCCTGTTCCTCGGCGCGGGCTCGGTCATCCACGGCATGCACGAGGAGCAGGACATGCACCGCATGGGGGGCCTCAAGCGCCACATGCCCCGCACCTACCTGACCTTCCTCGCGGGGGCCTCGGCCCTGTCCGGCCTGCCGCTGCTCTCGGGCTTCTTCTCCAAGGACGAGATCCTGGCCTACGCCTTCGCCAGCGGCGGGGTGTCCTGGATCTTCTGGGGCGTCGGCATCGTGACCGCCGCCATGACCGCCACCTACTCGTGGCGCATGGTCGCCCTGGTGTTCTTCGGCGAGGAGCGCTTCGACGCGCAGGCCGTTCACCCGCACGAGTCCCCGGCGATCATGACCGGGCCGCTCATGGTCCTGGCCGTCCTGTCCATCGGCGGTGGCCTGCTGGGACTCCCCCCGGTGCTCCACGTCCCCCACCTCCTGGACGGGTGGCTCGCTCCGGTGGTCGAGCCCGGCAAGGAGCTCCTGGCGGCCCAGCACGGCGGGCACCTGCCCCACCTCTCCCACGCGATGGAGTGGGTCCTCCTCGGCCTCGGCAGTGCCATCGCGATCGTCTGCGCGCGGCGCGCGTTCCTCGCGCATCGCGGCGGCCTCGCCTCGGACGAGGCCTTCGCAGCACGACAGCCCGAGCTCGCCAGCACCCTGGCCGACGCCTGGGGCATCGACCGCGCCTACAAGCTGCTGATCGTGCAGCCGCTCATGACGGGGGCCAGCGCGCTGGCCGCCCTGTTCGACCTCGCCCTGATCGACGGCGCCGTCAACGGCATCGCGCGCTTCGCCGGCACCTCCGGGGAGCGGGTGGCCCGCCAGGCCGACGGTCGGGTCGCTGGCTACGGCGTGGTCTTCGGCGGCGCGGCCGCCCTCCTCGCGGCCCTGTGGATGTGGATCGGAGCCTGAGCCCATGCCCCTCCTGACCCTGATCACCTTCGTGCCCCTGCTCGGGGCCGTGCTGCTGGCCCTCGCGCCGCTGAAGGACGACCGGGCCCTGCGGCTCGGCGCCCTCGGCGTCACGCTCGTCAATGCAGTCCTGGGCCTCCTCGTCTGGCAGGGCTTCGACCCCGCGGAGGCCGGCCTCCAGCTGGTCGAGAGCACTCCCTGGTTCGAGCTGCCCGGCGCGATCGCCGTCAACTACTCGCTCGGCGTCGACGGCATCTCGATCCTGATGGTCGCCCTGACGGCGTTCCTCATGCCCGTCGTCGCCCTCTCCGCGAGCGGCCACGTGAAGCAGCGCGTGCGCGAGTTCGTCGTGTGGCTGCTGGTGATGGAGACCGGGATGATGGGCGTCTTCCTGGCCAGCGACCTGGTGCTGTTCTACTTCTTCTGGGAGATCAGCCTCGTCCCGCTGTACTTCATGCTCGGGATCTGGGGCGGCAGCCGCCGCCTCTACGCCACCGTCAAGTTCTTCCTCTACACGCTCGCCGGCTCGCTGGTGATGCTGGTCGCAGCCATCGCGCTGACCTACCAGGCAGGGACGACCGACCTCGCGCGCCTGACCGAGTGGGCGGGCATGCAGGACCTGACGATGCAGGGCTGGCTGTTCGCGGCCTTCGCGCTGGCGTTCGCCATCAAGGTGCCGGTGCTTCCGTTCCACACCTGGCTGCCGGACGCGCACACCGAGGCCCCGACCTCGGGCTCGGTGATCCTCGCCGGCGTCCTGCTCAAGATGGGCACCTACGGCTTGCTGCGGTTCGGGATCGCGATGTTCCCCATGGCCGCCGTCGAGGCCGCCCCGCTGTTCATGGTCCTGGGAGCCGTCGGGATCGTCTACGGCGCCTTCCTCGCCATGGCGCAGACCGACGTGAAGCGCCTGGTGGCGTGCTCGTCGGTGAGCCACCTGGGCTACGTGGTCCTCGGCATGTTCGCCCTGACGACCGCTGGCCTGCGCGGCTCGGTCCTGCAGATGGTCAACCACGGCCTCTCGACCGGCCTGCTCTTCCTGCTGATCGGGATGATCTACGAGCGCCGGCACTCCCGGGAGCTCGACGCCTACGGCGGGATCGCCAAGGTCATGCCGACCTTCGCCTTCTTCTTCGTCTTCTCCGTGCTCTCGAGCGTTGGCCTCCCCGGCCTCAACGGCTTCGTGGGCGAGTGGATGATCCTGCTGGGCTCCTTCGAGGCCAGCCCGACCCTCGCGGCGATCGCCGTCACCGGCGTGATCTTCGGCGCGGTCTACCTGCTCCGGGCCACGCGCCTGATGCTGTTCGGTCCGGTCACCCACGAGGAGAACGAGCGCCTCCCCGACCTCGATGCGCGCGAGATCGGTCTGCTCGCGCCCCTGTGCCTCCTGTGCGTGGTGATGGGCGTCATGCCCGGCCCGTTCGTGGAGCGCACGGCTCCGGCCCTCGACCGCGTCGAGGCGCGGATCCAGTCGGCGCGTGAGCAGCTCGAGCTCGCCGCCACCCTGCACGACGCCCCGGCCGTGGCCGGGGAGGAGCGCACGCGATGAACCCCGAGATCCTCAACGAGCTCTACGCCGGCGCCGGCGCGGCCCTCGCCCCGCTCCTGTGGCTGGCGGCGGGCCTCTCCGCCGTCCTGATCGCCGACGTCTTCGCCGGCCTCAAGGCCGTCCGCCCGGTGCTGGTGCCGCTGACGCTCGGCGGCGCGGCGTGGAGCGCCGGCGCCCTGATCTCCGACCCCGCCGGCGCGGTGCTGGGAGGGTCGTTCCTCGCCGACGCCCGCACGGGCGCCTTCGCGCTGGTGTTCCTCGCCTCCGCGGCCCTCGCCTGGGCCCAGGCGCGGCGCTACTACACGGAGGAGGCTCCCTTCCTCGGGGAGCACGACGCCCTGCTGCTCACCGCGCCCATGGGCATGATCCTGATGGCGGGAGCGCAGGACCTCATCCTGTTCTTCGTGGGCCTCGAGCTGCTGAGCATCCCGCTCTACTGCCTCTCGGCCTTCCGCCGCGCGCGGACCGAGTCCGTCGAGGCCGGGCTGCGCTACTTCGTGCTCGGCGCCTTCGGCGTGGCCCTCTTCCTGATGGGAGCGGCCCTGCTCTACACGCTCACCGGCAGCGTGAGCCTCGAGGGCCTCGCGGCCGCGAAGGAGCTCCTCGCCTCCCCCATGGGCGCGACGGGCCTTGCGCTCCTGCTGGCCAGCCTCTTCTTCAAGGCGGGCGTCGCCCCCTTCCACCTCTGGGTCCCCGACGTCTACCAGGGCGCCCCGACCCCGATCGCCAGCCTGATGGCGACCGGCACGAAGGCGGCGGCCTTCGCCTTCCTGCTGCGCCTCGTCCCCGCCCTGCCCGCGGAGGCCGGCGTGGGACTCGGCCTCGTGGCCGTGGTGACCATGGCCATCGGCAACCTGGGCGCCCTCGGGCAGACCGACCTCAAGCGCCTGTTCGCCTGGTCCGGCGTGGCCCACGCGGGGACGCTCCTGCTGGTGATCGCCGGGGCCGTCGCCGCCGGGGGCACCGACCACCAGGAGGCCGTGCGCAACGCCGCCTTCTCGGCCACGCTGCTCTACGTGGCGGCCTACGCCTTCTCGGCCGGCGGCGCCCTGGGCCTCGTCGCCTGGATGGAGGCCGACGGCGAGGAGTACCGCTCCCTGTCGCGCTGGCAGGGGCTGGGCACCGTGCGCCCGGGCGTCGCCGCTGGGATGACCCTGTTCGCGCTGAGCCTCGGAGGGATCCCCGCCACCGGGGGCTTCCTCGGGAAGTGGCTGGCCTTCTCGACCGCGGTGCGTGCGGAGCTCGTGCCGCTCGCGGTCCTGGGCGCCCTGACCAGCGTCGTCGCCCTCGGCTACTACCTGCGGATCGTGGTCGATCTCTGGATGCGTCCCCGCCCCGAGGACGCGGCCGCCCCCTCGGCCGAGCGCCCGCTGGCCGCCTTCGCGGCGGGCTTCTCAGCCGCCATGGTGCTCGCCCTCGGCGTGGCCCCCGGGCTGCTCCTGGGGCGCCTGATCGGCTGAACCGGCCCGCCGCCAGATCGCCGGCGCCGGGCCTGGACGCCCT
>WTJQ01000400.1:8404-10577 GCA_011524785.1 Planctomycetota bacterium
GCGCCAGACCCACTGACGCAGGAGTTCGAGCGAACCCTCTGGCGGATCGAGCCGTCCTGAGGGACACTCAAGGAAGCGCCTCTGCGCTCTCGAGCCCTCTTCTCTTCCCGGGTCCCTGCGGCCCCGACCTCCACTATCACTGGATGAAGTTCACCCACCTCCTGCCCGCGTCGCTGCTCCTCTGCGGCGTCGGCCTCGCCCAGAACGGCGACGACTGCTCCGCGCCGATCATGGCCATGACGGGCGCCAACGCGTTCGACACGACCGCGAACACCGACTCCTTCTACCACGACGGCAGCTGCGTCGGCCGGGACGGCTTCACCGACGTGTGGTTCGTCTACACGGCGTCGGCCACCGGTGTGCACACCTTCGACACCTGCGGCGCGGACCACGACACCGTGCTGCGCGTGTTCGACGGCTCCGCATGCGGCGGCTTCTGCCTCGCCGGCAACGACGATGCGTGCGCCACGAGCGTCGGCAACAACTTCGCCTCGCGCGTCCAGCCCGCCCTGACCTCTGGCCAGAGCTACCTCGTCCAGATCGAGGGCTGGGGTGCTGGCGACATCGGAACGGGCACGCTGACCATCACGCAGCCCGCGCCCCCCGCCGGCAACGACGACTGCTCCACCGCCACCGCCATCAACGGCGTGGGCACCTGGGCCTTCGACACGACCAGCGCGAGCACCTCGACCGCCTTCAACGGCGGGTCGTCGTTCTGCTACTCCGACATCAACCTGGACCTGTTCTACGAGTGGACCGCTCCGGCCGCTGGCGACTACGAGTTCGACACCATCGGCAGCAGCTTCGACACGAAGATGAACCTGCACGCCGGGGCCGGCTGCACCGCGACCTGCGTCGCGGGTGACGACGACAGCGGCGGGGCCCTGACCTCCAAGATCGCCGTCACGGGCGTCAACGCCGGCGACGTGTTCCTGGTGCAGGTCGGCGGCTTCGGCACCTCCTCGGGCCAGGGCCAGCTGAACGTCACCACCTACGTCGACCCCTGCGCGGTCAACCCCCCGGACCAGTTCGCCCCCAACCACTCCTGCTCCGCTCCGGCGGCCATCGGGGACGGCCTGTACTCGCTCAACGTCTGCAAGAACGAGCCTGACTACTTCGCCCTCACGATCCCCGCGGGCGGCACCGTCGACATCAACGTGATCTTCTCGACGGCCACGGCCGACCTCGACGCCATGCTCTACGAGGCTGGCTTCTGCGAGGACGACCAGGGCAGCGGCTGCAACAACACCCTCGCCTGTGGCTTCTCCGGGAGCGACAACGAGACCCTGCAGTACACCAACCTCTCCGGCTCCGACCTGGACTGCCTCCTGCGCGTCCACGTCTGGCCGAACGCTGGTGGCGACTCCAACACCTACGACCTCGACATCATCGGTGCCGGCGTCAGCGGCCCGTCGCTCTTCTGCGACCCCGCCAACGCCAACTCCACCGGCAACTCGGTGACCCTGGCCAGCTCGGACTTCTCCGGCAGCGGCGTCTACCACATCGAGGCCGAGGGTGGCCCCGTCGACCAGTTCGGCATGGTCATCGTCTCCGCCACCGCCATCGACCCGGGCATCCCGGTCAGCGACGGCGCTCTCTGCCTCGGCGCCCCGATCGGTCGCTACAGCACCTCGGCGGGCCCGGGCCTGAACTCCATCGGTCGCTTCGACGCCGCCGGCGTCCTGCAGAACCTGTTCGGCACCTCGACGACCGGCACGGGCTTCGACGTCCCGGCGGTCCTCCCCTCGCCTCCGGGCGGCGTGATCGCCACCGGCGCCACCTGGCACTTCCAGCTGTGGTACCGCGACGGCTCCAACTCGAACTTCTCGAACGGCATCTCGGTGACGTTCTGATTCGGTGAGCGGCTCGGGGCCGGACCTCCGGCTCGCGAGCGCTCTTCGGCGGGGCGCCCTCCTTCTGGGGGGCGCCCCGCTTGCATTGTGTTAGGGGGGGATCGCAGCCCGTCCTCAGCCGCCGTGGAAGCGGGGCGGGCGGACCCTCGGAGCCACTCCGGAGCCCTCATTGGCGGCCGCTCGGGACCCGGTGCCTCGAGGATGCCGACCAAGCGTTCTCCCCCCTCTCCCCAACTGAGACACCGCGCGACCGGGAAAAAATGGCCGATCCCAGCGATCTCCGGGAGGTCGCGGTAGCGTCTGGATGTGGGAGGGGTGTG
>WTJQ01000561.1 GCA_011524785.1 Planctomycetota bacterium
GGCGCCCGCCGTCCAGCCCGTCCCCCTCACCCAAGCCGCGCCCGCGGGGGTGACGAGCGTGGCGTCCACGGGCGCCGTCACCAAGGCCCAGGCGCCCCAGGCGGCGAGCTCTGCAGCCCGCGCCGAGAGCATCCTCGGCCAGGTGCGCATGGCCCTCACGCCGCGCACCCGCACGGCCGTCCTGCGACTGGACCCGGCCGAGCTGGGCCGCCTGCGCGTCGAGCTGCACGTGGATCAGGGCAAGGCCCGGGCCCACATGATCGTCGAGCGCCCCGAGGCGCTCGCAGCCCTGGAGAGCCACCTCCCCGAGCTGCGCGCGCTGTTCGAGCAGCAGGGCCTCGAGGTCGAGGGCTTCGAGCTCTCCCTCGCGGAGCCCGGAGACGAGACCCCCTTCCAGGACCGGCCCGATGAGCAGCGGACCGCCGGCGCCAGCTCCAAGACCCACGCCTCGGACGCGTCCGAGGACGACCTCGACCCGGCGCGCGACGCGCGCCACCTCGCGGGCGGCAGCGCCCTCGACCTCATCGCCTAGGAACTCGAACCATGATCAACGGCATCTCCTCGAACGACCCGCTCAGCCTCGGCGCCGCCAGCGGCCTGCCCACGCAGGAGCTGGACCGCGATGCGTTCCTGAAGCTCCTGGTGACGCAGATGCAGAACCAGGATCCGATGAACCCGACGCAGAACGAGGACATGATCGCGCAGCTCGCGCAGTTCTCCTCCCTGGAGGAGATGCAGGGGGTCAACGAGAACCTCGTGGCTCTCGCCGTCCTGCAGCAGGGCAACGCGCTCCTCGAGCAGATGACGGGCTCGAGCGCCCTCATCGGCAAGGAGATCACCTGGATCGACGCGGAGGGCAACGAGCACTCGGGCCTCGTGGGCAGCGTGCGCGTCCAGGACGGTGGGGCTCTCCTGACCGTCGGTGGCGACGACGTTCCCCTCATGCAGGTGACCGGCGTCGGGGTCGAGAGCTCGGACGGCGACAGCGGCTCGAGTGACACCGACTCGGGCGACACGGGCTCCGACGACTCCAGCGCGGGCTGACACTCCGTCCCCGAGAACGCACAGAACGCACGCAAACGGCCGAATCCGGCCCCAGAACGACCAAGAACGACATGTCACGCTCCCTCGGAATCGCGCTCAGCGGGATGAAGGCGAACCAGCAGTGGATCGACCTCATCGGCAACAACCTCGCCAACTCGAACACCCCCGGCTTCAAGTCGATGCGCGGGACGTTCTCCACCTCCTTCGCGCAGACGCTGCGCTTCGCGAGCGCGCCGCGGGGGACCCTGGGAGGCCGCAACGCCGTCCAGATCGGGCTCGGCGCCTCCGGCATGGAGACCGACCGCACCTTCAGCCAGGGCGCGCTGACCGGCACCGGCCGGATCTTCGACCTGGCCCTCGAGGGGGACGGCTTCTTCGCGCTGCAGGGGACGAACCGCCGCATGTTCACGCGTGTCGGGACCTTCGGCCTCGACCTGAACCACATGCTCGTGGACCAGGGCAGCGGCTTCCCCGTGCTCGACGTCACGGGCAACACGATCACCGTCGACACCGAGGCGCTCTTCCCGCCGAGCGCGACGGCCAACGTCGCCCTCCAGGGCAACCTGCCGGCCGTCGTGACGGGACCGCTCGCCGAGGTGCTCACGAGCCAGGCCTCCTTCCAGGCAGGCACCCCCGCGACCATGGCGGGCTCGAACGCGGGGCCGCTCTTCGCGACGGGCTCCCCCGCGGGCACCGCGTACACCATGGACGTCGTGGTCGATGGTGGTGTGACCCAGCAGGTCTCGGTCCTCACGGACGCGGGCGGCAACATCGCCCTGGCTGACGTGCTGGCGGCCTTCGACGGGATCGAGGGCGTGACGGCCGCGGACGTGGGCGGGGCCCTGGGGCTGACCTCCACGCGCAACGGGGCCGAGGCGAGCCTCAGCGTCCTGCCCGGCGGGACCAACGACCTTGCAGGCATCCTGGGCCTCTCCGGCGGCGTCGTCACGGGGGTCGACCAGCCGGTCACCGCGGCGAACGACCTCAACGACCTGACCTCGAAGCTCTCCGACTACGCCGTGGGGGACCAGATCCAGGTCTCTGGCGTCGATGGCGACGGCTCGGCGGTCTCGGCCGTCTTCACCTATGGCGCCGACGGCACGACCCTCGGCGAGCTGGTGACCTTCCTCGACACGGCCTTCGCCGGCTCGACCGTGGCCCTCAACAACGGCCAGCTCGTCGTCACCTCGGACACCCCGGGGGAGGCGGACCTGCTCCTGACCCTCGAGGACGTCGCGGGCAACGAGGGCACGTCCGACTGGACCAGCCTGGCGCTCTCGGTCAGCACCGAGGGGACGGACGCCGACGAGGTGGTCGTCTCCAGCGAGGTCTACGACGCCACCGGCGTGGCGCACACCCTGACGCTCACCTTCCAGCGCCAGCCGGACCTGACGTGGTCCGTCACGGCCTCGGTCCCCGAGGGCGAGGGAACGGTCCTGGCCGGAGGCGAGGGATCCCCGCTCACCGGGATCGAGTTCGACGCCGAGGGCAAGCCGATCGG
>WTJQ01000144.1 GCA_011524785.1 Planctomycetota bacterium
ACCCGAGCCTGATGGGGGAGGGCGAGGGCGAGGACCCGACCAAGGGGGGCGGCACGGGCGCCTCCGACTCCCAGATGGACGCCTGGGCGACGCCCCAGGTGACGCAGATCGGGGGGGAGGACCTGCGGATCTTCGTCGTGGACGAGGACCGCAAGTTCAACGTCCTCAACATGCTGGCCGAGGACGAGGAGGAGGCCGAGGAGGCCCTCGAGATCGTCACGCGCATCCTCGACAACTGTCGCGAGGGCACCCTGGCCGACCTGGATCGCAGCGAGGCCAGCACGATGGCCCGCGCCATGCGCGACCACCTCGTCCGCCGGGACGACTCGCTCCTGCCCCGTCCGCAGCAGCTGTCCTCGGGGGACGGGGACGAGGAGAGCCAGCGCGAGGCCGACCCCGACGCGCCCGCCATGCCCCTCACCATGCGGGAGTTCGTGGTGCTCGAGCCCTTCCAGGAGCAGCACTTCCGCGACTTCTTCGACCAGGACGGCGAACGGGTCCACGCGATCGATCAGTTCCTGACGATCTACACCTCCCCGGCGACGTACTCCAGCCCCGACGCCGAGAGTGGCTATGAGGTCAACCTCAACACCGCCCCCCTCGCGGTCCTGAACGGGCTCTTCGACTCGCGGGAGGTGGACACCCGGCTGTGGGACGAGGTGCTGGCCTACCGCAATGAGGCCGAGGAGGTCGACGAGGACGAGGAAGAGTACGAGCCGACCTTCGACGAGTTCGGCAACGAGGTGCCCCCGCGCAAGTTCTTCGACGCCCTCGACGAGCTCGAGGAGCTGCGGACCTGGGACTCCATCGAGGCCGAGGAGCAGGCCCCGATCCTCGAGCGGCTGGTGACGTCCAGCAACGTGTTCTCGATCTACGTCGTCGCGCGCAAGCCGCTGGCCAACGAGGAGAACCAGATCCTCCAGTTCCAGAGCCTGCGCGAGCGTGAGGAGTACGAGCGCACGGGGCTCCACCTCGTCCGGGTCGTGCGGCGCGTGGTCTGGCGGCGCGCGACCGACTCCGGGGGCAGCCTCGTCCCCCTCATGCCGTGGGAGGTCCTCGACCACGCCCCGCTGCAGGTGCTCGACTACCCCGAGGACCTGTGACGCGCGGCTCGGGCGAGACCCACGACCCGCTCCGGCTGCTGGTCTTCCACCACCTCTTCGCGGCCTGCGCGGAGGAGATGGGGGAGAGCCTCATGCGGGCCGCGTTCTCCCCGAACATCCGCGAGCGACGCGACTTCTCGTGCGCGCTCTTCGACGGCGCGGGCGAGGCCGTGGCCCAGGCGGCGCACCTGCCCGTCCACCTGGGCTCCGCCCCGCTCTCCCTCGCGGCCGTGCTCGAGGACCTGGACCTCGAGCCGGGGGACGTGGCGATGGTGAACGACCCCTATCGGGGCGGCACCCACCTCCCCGACCTGACGGTGGTCGAGCCGGTCTGGCTCACCCCGGGCGGGGCCCCCGACTTCTGGTGCCTGGCGCGTGCCCACCACGCGGACATGGGCGGGGCCCACCCGGGCTCGATGGCTCCGGCTCGGGACGTGCACGGGGAGGGGCTGCGCCTGCCGCCGGTGCGGCTCGTGCGGGCCGGCGAGCTCGACGAGGACCTCCTGCGAGTGTTCCTGGCCAACACGCGCGTCCCCCGGGAGCGCCGCGCGGATCTGCAGGCCCAGCTGGCGGCCTGCCGCTCGGGGGCCCACCGCCTCCGCGCCCTCGCCGACGAGTACGGGCCGGGGACGCTGGCGGAGAGGGCCCAGGACATCGTGCGCTGGACCGAGGCGCGCACGCGGGCCGCGCTCGCCGAGCTGCCCCCTGGGGCCGTCGAGGTGGAGGACACGCTGGAGCTCGCGAGCGGAGGGCACGCCCACCTGCGGCTGCGCTGGACCCACGGCAGGAAGGAGTCGGTGTTCGACTTCTCCGCGACCGACGACCAGCTGCCCGACCCGGTCAACACGGTGCATGCCGTGGCCCTCTCGGCGGTGCACTACGCGATCCGCCTGCTGCTGCCGGAGGGCACGCCGACCAACGCGGGCATCGGGCGCTGCGTCCGCGTGGTGACGCGCGCCGGGTCGCTGCTCGACGCGTCCTACCCGGCGCCCGTCGCGGCCGGGAACGTGGAGACGAGCCAGCGGGCGGTGGACCTGGTCCTCGCGGCGCTCCGCGAGGTCCTGCCGGACCGCGTGCCTGCGGCCTCCAGCGGGACCATGAGCAACCTGACCCTCGGCGCGGCCGACGGCTCGTTCTCGTACTACGAGACCCTTGCGGGTGGGGCCGGGGGCGGTCCGGAGGGGCCTGGCGCGCACGCGGTGCACACGCACATGACGAACACGCTCAACACCCCGGTGGAGGTGTTGGAGCGCGAGCTGCCCGTCCGCGTCCTCGCCACGACGGTGCGCCGCGGCTCTGGCGGCGCGGGCGCGCACCCCGGCGGGGATGGCCTGCTGCGTCGACTCCAGGTCCTCGCCCCGGTCCGCGCGGGCTGGAGCGCCCAGCGCCAGCAGCAGGGGCCTCCGGGAGCCGCGGGGGGCGCTCCAGCCCGCGCGGAC
>WTJQ01000074.1 GCA_011524785.1 Planctomycetota bacterium
CCTCCGGGGGAGATCCTCTTCGACGGAGGTCCAGACCGCTTCGGCCTCATGCCCCGCGGAGGCGTGCGCGAGCTGATGGCGCTGGGCTACGCCGAGGACTTCCCCGTGGAGGTCGCCGCGGGCGCGGCCATCCCGCTGCCCCAGGCCGCGGCAGCGGCTCCCGAGGTCGCCCTCGAGGAGCCCGTCGAGGAGGCGGAGGAGCTCGACGAGGCCGAGCTGCGGGGGTTCCTCGCCGGCGCCGACGACTTCTTCCTCGAGCCCGCGGAGGAGCGCATCGCCGCCTCGCGCCAGCCGATGCGCCAGTGGGCGCGGGTCTACAGCCACCGCAACCCGGGGGCTGGGCGCAACCTGCGCAGCGACTTCACCGAGACCCTCTACTGGAACCCGCTCCTCACCACGAGCGCGAGCGGTGAGGCCCGCTTCTCCTTCGAGACCTCGGACCGCGCGACGACCTGGGAGGTCGCCGTCGATGCCCACGGTGCGTCCCGCGTGGGCCAGGCCCGCGGCTCCTTCGAGTCCGCGCCCCCGCTCTCGCTCGAGGCACGCCTCCCCGTCGAGCTGACGGAGGGCGACCGGGTGGACCTCGTGGTCGCGCTGCGCAGCGACGATGCGGACCTCGAGGAGGCCCTCGTCGTGAGCAGGGCCACGGGCCTGGTTGGCCTCGCGATCGAGGGCGAGGACAGCAGCCGGGCCGCCCTGCGCGACGGCCGGGGTCGCGCCCTGGTGTCGGTCGTCGCCGGCAGCGGCGAGGGCGAGGGGCTCCTCGAGGTCGCCGGGCGCGCCGGCGCCTGGACCGATGGGGTGGCCCAGCGGATCCGCGTGGTCCCGCGCGGCTTCCCGCACGAGGTCCACCGGAGCGGCGTGGTCCGCGACCAGGTCGAGTTCCGCGTGGCCGTGCCCGAGGAGTTCGTGGACGGCTCGCTGGCGGCCGAGCTCGAGCTCTACCCCTCCCCGCTGACCGACCTGCTGCAGGGTCTGGAGGGCATCCTCCAACTCCCCCACGGCTGCTTCGAGCAGGCGAGCGCCACGCACTACCCCAACGTCCTCGCCATGGCGTACATGCGCGCCGCGGGGATCGACGCGCCGGAGGTGGCTGCCCAGGCCGAGCCCCTGCTCGCGTCCGGTCTCGAGCGCCTCGTCGGGTACGAGTGCAGCGAGCGCGGCTTCGAGTGGTTCGGGGGCTCACCCGCCCACGAGGCGCTGTCCGCCTACGGGCTGCTGGAGTTCCACGACACCGCGCGCGTCTTCGACGTGGACCCCGACCTGCTCGAGCGCACGCGGGCCTGGCTCTTCTCGCGCCGCAACGGCGAGGGCGGCTACGAGCGCAACCCGCGCGCTCTCGACCGCTTCGGCGCGGCCACCGAGGAGGTCACCGACGCCTTCGTGACCTACGCCCTGGCCTGCTGCGGGACGCCGGCCGGCGATCTCGAGGGCGAGCTCGATCGCCTGGAGGGTCTCGGCCTGCAGTCCGAGGATCCCTACGTCGTCGCCCTGGCCGCCGGAGCGCTCCACGCCGCCGGCCGCCTCGAGCCCGCTGACGCGGCGCGCGATCGCCTGAAGGCCATGCAGGACGAGGAGGGCGCGCTCACCGGGACCCAGGGGTCGATCACCTCCTCGCGCGGCGCGGACCTGACCGTCGAGACCACCGCCCTCGCCGTCGCTGCCTGGCTCGACGATCCCGAGGACGAGGCCTACGCCCGCCGCGGGGTGGAGGCCCTGCTGGCCGCCCGCCAGGGCTCGGGCCGCTTCGGCTCCACCCAGGCCACGATCCAGGCCCTGCGCACCCTGGTGCGCTATGCCGAGGTGAACCGGCGCGTGGCCTACGACGGGACCCTGGAGGTGTTCGTGGACGACCGCCTCGTGCGGACCGTGCCCTTCGAGGCGGGGCGGATCGATCCGCTCGCCCTGGACGACCTGGCGAGCGAGCTGCCCCCCGGCGAGCACCGCGTGCGTCTCGCCCTGACGGGTGGGAACGAGTTCCCGTTCGCCTTCGCCCTGCGCTACCACGCGGACGTGCCGGCGGACGCTCCGGACGCCCCGGTGGACCTCACCTGCCGCTTCGCTGGCGACGCGGCGGAGGTCGAGCTGCTCGAGGGCGAGTCCGCCACGCTGCAGGTCCAGGTGCGCAACCTGGCGACGGAGGGGCAGGGCATGGTCCTCGCCACGATCGGCCTCCCGGCCGGACTCGAGGTCCCGACGCGCGTGCTCGAGGACCTGGTCGCCGCGGAGACCATCGACCTGTGGGAGCGCACGGGGCGCGAGGTGCACCTGTACTGGCGCGACCTCGAGCCGCGCGCCGCCCTGAGCCTCGAGCTGACGTGCGTCGCACGCATCCCCGGCACCACGACGGGGCCCGCCTCGCGGGTGCGCCCCTACTACGCGCCCGACCTCGTACGCTGGGCCGACCCGCTCGGAGCCCGCGTGATCGCGGCGGAGTGAGGAGCCGCTGCAGGCAAGACCGAATCCTCGAACAGCCAGCCCAGCACGACACGCCCATGCCGCTCCGCTCCCGCTGCCTCCCCCTGCCGCGCCGCGTGGTCC
>WTJQ01000321.1 GCA_011524785.1 Planctomycetota bacterium
AGCCGGCCCGTCGAGTCGAGGCGCCCGAGGAGGAGGGCCGTTGGGCCCTGGAGGGTCCGCCAGTCGTCCAGCCCGAACGACTCGCTCAGGCGCGTGCTGCGCACCTTTTCGCCGCTGCTCATGCGCGCCTCGAGGGTCTCCGCGTCCTCCCCCTCCGTGAAGAGGCTACGGCCAGCGCCGAGCTCCAGGTCGGCGTGCCCGTCTCGCAGGCGGTAGACCTCGGAGCGTCCGAAGAACTCCTCGAACTGCTGGGCTGCGAGGCGGTTCACCTCGGCATTGGGGGTCAGCGCAATGGCACGACCCAGCCCGCCCATCGGAATGCGAGCCAGCAGGTGGGGCTCGGTCGCGTCCGCGTGGACGGTACGCAGCCCTGAAAGCCGTGCCTCGGCGAGAGGGACGGGGTTCCGATCCAGCAGGACGCAGGGGAGCCCGAGGCGCCCGAGGGCCTCCGCGAGGGAGCGGCCGAACCGGGTGGCCCCGATGACGAGGACCCCCTCGGCCTGCCGCTGGGCCAGGCCAAGGGCGCGTGCGAGAGGGCCCGACCCGAGGCCGTAGACTAGGACCGTGCCGAGGACGACCGCGAACACCGTCGGCACCAGCCGCTCGGCGTCCGGGACGATGCCCTCGAGGCGGTCGGCGAAGAGCGCCGCGACCGAGACCGCGACGACACCCCGAGGTGCGAGGCCCGCCACGAAGCCGCGCTCGGCCATGGTCGTGCGGCTCCCCAGGAGCGAGAGGAGGGCCGCTGCCGGCCGCGCGACGAGGACGAGGGCCGCGACGAACAGGGCCGTCCGGGCGTCCAGGGACGCAAGGTCCTCGCGGTCGATGGACGCCGCCAGGGTGACGAAGAGGGAGCCCAGCAGCAGCGTGGCCAGGAGCTCCTTGAAGTGGACGATCGGCGCGATCGGCGCCCGGCGCTGGTTGACCAGCACGAAGCCCATCATGGTCACGGCCACGAGCCCGGCCTCATGGACCAGGGCATCCCCTGCCACGAAGGTGACGAGGACCAGGGCCAGCGTGACTTGGGCCTCGAGCCGATCGGGGATGGCGTGGCGACGGATCAGCTCGACGAGGGCGAGGGCCACCACGGCGCCCAGCGCGACTCCGGTGCCAAGCGTCTTCGCCAGGCCGAGTGCGATGGCGCCGGCCCCTGCCCCGGAGGCCAAGGCGCCCAGGGTCAGAACGGCCAGGGTGGCGCCGATCACGTCGGCCACGATGCCCTCCCAGCGAAGGAGGGGGCCAACGGTCCCCGTGGGCCGCACGTGGTTGAGCAGCGGTGAGACCACGGTCGGGCCCGTGACCGTGAGCAGGGCCCCGAGCACGAGGGCCAGCGGCGGGGAGAGGCCCAGGACGAAGCGGGCGAGGGCGTAGACGAGCGCCCAGGTCAGGAGCACACCGAGGGACACCAGCCGGAGGACGGGGGTGCCGTTCCCCTTCAGCTCGTGCAGATCGAGGGTGAGGCCCCCCTCGAACAGGACGACCGCGACGGCCATGGACACCAGGGGCGGGAGGAGTTCGCCCAGCAGGGGCTCGGGGCCGACCCAGCCCAGACCTGGTCCGACGCCGAGGCCAACGGCCAGCAGAGGCAGGATCGAGGGGATCCTCACCCGCCAGGCGAGCCACTGGGCGCCGATCCCGGCGGCACCCAGGACGAGGACCTGCAGGGTGGGTGAGAGGCCGTCGGGCATGGCGAGGACTGTACCGGGGTGGAACGTCGCAGGCCCATGACCCATTCTCTGCGCCGACCCATCGTTCCGGGGCGGTGCCGTGCTGGGTGCGCGGTGGCCCCGGCACGTCGCACGGCCGTTTCCGACTCCCTGATCGCTTGACCGCGCTTCGACCCATGAAAGCCCCCAGCATCCTTCTCCTCGCCCTCGGCACCCTGCCGGCCCTCCACCTCGTCACCGGCACCGTGGCCACGCCGGCGGCACCTGCGATGACTCCGACGGCGTTCGGGGCCGAGGCCCGGACCTACACCATCGACTCCGTCCACTCGGCGGTCCTCTTCCGGGCGACGCACCTCGATCTCTCCGCCGCGTGGGGCCGCTTCAACAAGTTCGAGGGCGAGCTCGTGTTCAGCGAGGACGCCTCGGCCTGTTCGGTGAAGGTCTCGATCGACCCCGCATCGGTCGACTCGGCCAGCGAGGCGCGGGACGAGCACCTTCGTGGGCAGGACTTCCTCAACGTGGCGCAGTTCCCTCGGGCGAGCTTCGCCTCCAGCGAGGTCGAGTTCAGGGAGGGTGGCCAGCTGCGGATCACCGGCGAGCTCGAGCTCCATGGCGTGAAGAAGGAGGTCACCTTCGACGCGGAGCTCCTTGGCGAGGGAGACCGGGGCGAGCGGTTCGGCCAGCGCATCGGCTTCGAGGGGAGCCTCACCATCGACCGCCGCGAGTTCGGGATCACCACCTATCCCAACGAGGCCATTGGCGACTCGATCCGTCTCGTGCTCGCGTTCGAGGGCGCGGGCAAGTGACGACCCTGGCCCAGTGGAACTTCGCGTCCTGCTGATCGCGGCCGCGGGGGCCTGCTTGCCCCTGGTGC
>WTJQ01000486.1 GCA_011524785.1 Planctomycetota bacterium
GGCCTGGATCGGGCTCGGCGTCGAGGAGGCTCCGGGCGGCGTGCGGGCCGTCTCGGTGACCGGGGGCAGCCCCGCGGCCAAGGCCGGCGTGACGGCCGACTCGGCCTGGCGCCTCGCCGTGCTCCATCGCGGTGCGGAGGACCGAACGCCCGAGGACGACGTGGTGCTCAGCGGGCCTGCGGACCTGCAGCGCGCGCTCGACCGGCTCGAGAACGGCGAGGTGCTCTGGCTCTTCCCGGCCCGCGGTGAGGGGGATGCCCGAGACGCGGCCGCCTGGGAGCCCGACGAGGAGGGGGCGCGGCCCCTGGCCGTGGCGATCCAGCCCGGCAGCCCGCGGGACACCTGGATCTATCCCTTCGCGCTGGTCGCGGACGTGTTCCTCGCCCTGCTGAAGATGCTGATCGTCCCGATCGTCCTCGCGTCGATCGTGTCGGGGGTCGCCGGCGTGGGCGCGATGGGGGACCTGCGCCGCCTCGGGCGCAAGACGCTCCTCTACTACATGTCCACGAGCCTCTTGGCGATCCTCGTCGGGCAGGTGCTCGTGACGCTCGTGCGCCCTGGCACCGGCGCGCGGCTGGGGCTCGCCATGCAGCCCGTGTCGGACGCGGCCGGCGGCGGCTTCCGCGAGTTCGTCGAGGTCATCAAGCGGATGGTGCCCTCGAACGTCTTCAGCTCGCTCCAGGACAACGGGGCGATGCTCTCGATCATCTTCTTCGCGCTGATCCTGGGCTACTCGATCACGCGCACCGCGGAGCCGCACCGCAGCCGCCTGCGTGACCTCTTCGAGTCCGTCGTCGAGGTCATGATGACGATGGCCAAGAGCGTGCTCGGCCTGCTGCCCTACGGGGTCTTCGCGCTGATGGCGAAGGTCGTCGCGGGGACGGGGCTCGCCCCCTTCAAGGCCCTGCTGCTCTACATGCTCGTGGTGGCCGTGGCGCTGCTCGTCCACGCCTGTGTGACCCTTCCGATCGTGCTCCGCGTCCTCGGGGGGATCTCCCCCCTGCGCTGGGCCAAGGCCATGTCGCCGGCCCTGTTCACGGCCTTCTCGACCAGCTCCTCGAGCATGACCCTGCCCGTCACCATGGAGACGGTCGAGGCCCGAGGGCGCGTGAGCAACCGCGTGTCCTCGTTCACCCTGCCCCTGGGGGCGACGGTGAACATGGACGGGACCGCGCTCTACGAGTGCATCGGGGTGATCTTCCTCGCCCAGTACTACGCCTCCGTCGGCGGGGAGGCCCTCACCCTCGCTCAGCAGGGCTACGTGGTCGTCCTCGCCCTCCTGGCGAGCGTCGGGGCTGCGGGCATCCCCTCCGCGGGCCTGGTGATGATGCTCACCATCCTCTCGGCTCTCCGGCTCCCGGTCGAGGGCGCCGCGCTGCTGCTCGCCGTGGACCGGCCGCTCGACATGATGCGGACCGTCGTCAACGTCTGGTCCGACAGCTGCGGCGCCGCGGTCATCTCCCGCTCCGAGGGAGAGGACGGCCCCCTCCAGCCGGCTGGCACCTGACCCTGTTCCCGAACCCCCCCGCGCTCCCCGTGCACCGGGGCTACAATCCCTCCGCGATGGCTCACGAAGACTTCTCCCTCCACGAGCGCCTGACGCGCTCGCTCGCCTACATGCTCCGGCACCAGCCGGACGAGTTCGATCTCGAGGTGGACCGCTACGGCTGGGCCGAGCTCGGGGAGGTCGTGCGCGCCCTCACCGAGCGCGTGGGGAGCCCGATCGAGGAGGACGACGTCCACGAGGCCCTCGCCGCTGCCGACCGTCCGCGGTACGAGCTGAAGGACGGCAAGATCCGCGCGCTGTACGGGCACTCGATCGAGGTCGACCCCGGCGACTCCGACGAGCCGCCCGACGAGCTCTTCGCCGTGGTGCGCGGGCGGGACGTCCCGAACGTGGAGCGCGACGGGCTCAAGAGCGTGCGTCGCACCTTCATCCACCTCTCGCTCACCAAGGACGAGGCTCGTGAGGCTGGCCGCCGACTTGCGCGCCGGTACGCGGTCGTCACGGTCATGGCCGCCGACGCCTGGGAGGATGGGATCGACTTCTACGACCGGACCTCGATCTTCCTCTCGGAGGACGTCCCGACCGACTACATCGAGGACATCGACGAGTACGACGACGGCGAGGACCGCGACGACGATCGCCGCCGCGGCCGGGGTCGCGGGCGTGGTGGCGACCGCGGTCGCGATCGAGGCCGCGGCCGCGGACGCCGAGGCGGCCGCGGCGGCCGAGGTCCTCACCGGGACAACGACCGCTTCGAGCACGCCGAGCGCTTCGAGGGTGAGAGCGCGGAGACCGAGACCATCGACGAGATCGACGAGACGGAGCCGCCGAAGCGGAGCCGCCGCGAGCGTCCTGCCCGCCGCGAGGAGCGCGCACCCGCGCGCGAATCGGAGCCGGCGGCTGCGGAGGTCGCTCCCAAGGAGGCCCCGGCCCCCGCGGGCGATGGCTTCGGAATGGGCCTGGCCGCGGACGAGCCCGCCCCGGAGCCGCGGCGTGAGCCTGCTCCGGCGCCCGAGGCTGCGGCC
>WTJQ01000332.1 GCA_011524785.1 Planctomycetota bacterium
CCGTGGAGCAGCAGGTGGCGACCAGTGAGCCGGCCGGCGCTGATCGCCCAGGGCCGATGGTCCCATCCGGCTCGCGAGGGTGGGGTTCGACCGGGGGCGGCCCGGTCGCCGAGCCGAGCGCCGGTTCCTCCGGGCCTAGCTGAGGACCGGAGCCGCCGAGCCCACGGGCGCGAGGTCCTCGTCGGCGCTCCAGACCACGTTGTAGAGCGTGTCGCGCTCGACGGGAATGCGTCCGGCCTCGCGGATCCAGGTCAGCAGCTCCTGGCGCGCCACGCGCTGGGGGGTCGTGGCGCCCGCGTCGTGGTAGATGCGCTCCTCCACGACCGTGCCGTCCACGTCGTCGGCGCCCCACGAGAGGGCCAGCTGGGCGACGGGGATCGTGAGCATGATCCAGTACGCCTTGATGTGCGGGATGTTGTCGAGCACCAGGCGCCCGACCGCCAGCTCGCGCAGCTCGTCCAGCGCGGTCGGCGCAGGGATGTGGCTCCACTCGGTGTTGTCCGGGTGGAAGGAGAGCGGGATGTAGGTCTGGAAGCCGCCGGTCTCGTCCTGCAGCGCGCGCAGGCGCGTCAGGTGGTCCACGCGCTCCTCCAGCGTCTCGATGTGCCCGTGCAGCATCGTGCAGTTGGTCCGCAGGCCCGCCTCGTGCACCTGGCGCGCGGTGTCGAGCCACTGCTGGCCGGTGTTCTTGAGGTGGTAGCCCTCCGCCTGGACCCGGTCGGCGAAGATCTCCGCTCCGCCGCCCGGGCAGGAGCCGAGGCCGGCCTCGATGAGCTCGGGCAGCACCTCGGGCAGCGGCCGCTTGGCTCGCCGGGCGATCTGCATGAGCTCGATCATCGTGAAGGCCTTCACGTGGATGTCGGGCCGCGCGCGCTTCGCGGCGCGCAGGATGTCGAGGTAGTACTCGTAGGGCAGCCGCGGATAGATACCGGCCACCATGTGGACCTCGGTGACCGGCTCGTCCGCCGTGTCGCGCAGCTTCTGCTCGATCTGCTCGGGCGAGAAGATGTAGGCGCCCTCCTGGCCGGGCAGCCTCTGGAACGCACAGAACCTGCAGAGCTTGTTGCAGACGTTCGTGTAGTTGATGTGCTGGTTGACGTTGAAGTACGCCAGGTCGCCGTGCATGCGCTCGCGCACGTGGTTGGCGAGCATGCCGACCGCATACGGATCGGGGCACCGATAGAGCGCCAGGGCGTCCTCCGAGGTCAGGCGCTCGCGCGCGAGCACCTTCTCGCCAATGGCCTCGAGACCGGCGGCTTGCGCACGGGAGCGCAGGCGATCGAGGTCGCGCGGCTCGCTCAGGGGCTTCATTGGACCGCCCCCTCCTGGCTGGCCAGGGCCCGCTCGCGCCACTCCTCAGGGGCGGCTGCATGCGTGGCCGCGTCCTCGCGGCTCATGGGGCCTCGCGGCCCCTCGAAGCGCTCGTCCACGAGGCCGTACCAGGAGTTCCGCTGGACGGGCTCGAACCCGGCGGTGCGGATCTGGTGCTCCAGGCGCTGGACCGACTCCAGGTTGAAGCAGCCGGCCGCCGACACGACGTTCTCCTCCAGCATCGTGCCGCCGAAGTCGTTGGCGCCGTAGTGCAGCGAGACCTGGGCGAGCTTGGTGCCCTGGGTGACGTAGCTCGTCTGGATGTTGTCGAAGTTGTCGAGGACGATCCGGCTCAGGGCCTGGACGCGCAGGTAGACCGCGGGGGTGGTCTTCTCCGGGTAGAGGTGCTCCTCCGGGACGCCGTCGGGCTGCGTGTTCCACGAGGCGAAGGCCGTGAAGCCGCCGGTCCGGTCCTGCAGGTCCCGCAGTCGGATCAGGTGCTCGATGCGCTCCGCGGCCGTCTCGACGTTGCCGAACATCATGGTGCCCGACGTCCGGAGGCCGGCCTCGTGCACGCGCTGGTGCACCTCCAGCCAGCGGTCCGTGGTGGTCTTCTTGGGGGCGATGATCTTGCGCACGCGCTCGACCAGCATCTCGGCGCCCGCGCCGGGGACGCTGCCGAGCCCCGCAGCGACGAGGTCCTGCAGGACCTCCTGGACCGGCCGCTTCTCCATGTGGCTGAAGTGATCCAGCTCGGGAGCGGAGAGGGCGTGGCAGTTGATGTCGAAGCGAGCCCGGATGTCGGCGATCAGCTCGCACCACCAGTCGGAGAGCAGGTGGGGGTGGTGCCCTCCCTGCATGAGCAGCTGCTGGCCGCCCAGCCGCACGGTCTCCTCGACCTTGCGGTAGATCTCGTCCCGCGAGAGGACGTACGCCTCGCGGTCGCCGGGCCGACGGTAGAACGCGCAGAACCCGCAGTCCGTGATGCAGACGTTGGTGGGGTTCAGGTTGCGGTCGACGATGTAGGTGATGCGTCCCTCGGGGTGCAGGCGGCGCTTCACCGCGTCCGCCATGCGGCCGAGGGTGAGGAGGTCGGCCTCCTCGTGGAGGAACAGCGCCTCCATCTGGCTGACGCGCTCACCTGCGAGGACCCGGTCCTCGAGGGCCGCCAACTCCGCCGAGGAGCCGCGGCGGCCTCCCGAGGCGAGCGGGGCGACCC
>WTJQ01000446.1 GCA_011524785.1 Planctomycetota bacterium
CATACAATGTTTCATTACCAGTGAACATAGTGATCGGGCAGCAGCTCGAGCCAGCGCGACAGCGTCTGGGCCCGGTAGGTGTAGGCCCAGATGAGCTCGTCGCTGTCCTGGAGGTTGAGGTTGCCCTCGTCGAGGAGGAAGCCCAGGGCCCTGCGGAGCGCCGGGTCGAGGCCCGGGTCCTCGGCCCCTCGAGCGCGCGCCTCGAGCAGGCCGCGGGCAGCGATCGCGCTGACCGCGACCTGCACGTTGGGCAGGCCGTCGGTCCCACCGAAGTCGTAGATGGAGTCCTTCCAGCCGCCGTCCTCGCGCTGCATGGCGAGCAGGTAGGCGACGCCGCGCTTCCAGGCGGCGGCCAGGTCGTAGACCCCTGGAGCGCAGCGTGAGCCCGCGCCGCTCGCGACCAGCGCCTCGGGCGGCAGCGTGTCGTAGACCTCCTGGCCTCGCACCAGGCCGCCGTGACCCTCGAGCTCCATGGCGGCCTTGGCCGCGAGCGGGTGCTCCGGGTACGCGTCGACGAGGCGCGTCCACAGCTCCCGCGCGCCGTCCTCGTCGCCGCGCCAGAAGCACCCAGCCGCTGCCAGGTGCAGGCCCTCGGCCCGGGCGTCGGCATCGCCCTCGGCCAAGAGCTCCTCACGCTCCTCGGTCGTGAGCTCCGGGTCCCGCAGCAGCCGCACCGCCGCCTGGTCGAAGCGCAGGGTCGGGAGACCGTCCGTGCGCTCGGGTTCGCGCCCCACCATCTCCAGCAGGCGCGCCTCGTACCACGCGGGGTGCAGCGTCGTCAGCTCCGACTGGCGGGTGACCTCGGCGCCAGCCGCGTCCAGCACCAGGAAGCCGGGCTCCACGAAGGAGTAGCGCTCGATGCCGTAGGCCTTGCACTCGTCCCGATCGGGGGCGTGACGCAGCAGCACGAACGACTCCTCGAGCAGGCCCTGCAGCCGCGGCCACGAGTAGGGCCCCGCCAGCTGCGCGCGATCGATCTCGGGCTTGCGGTCCATGAAGGAGCCCGCGAGGGTCGGCACGTACCAGAGCAGGGGCCGCTCCTGCTCCTTGGCTGCCGCCAGCGCCGTCTCGAGGTCCGTGTGCCACGGCAGGTGCTGGCCCGCGCGCTGGGCCACCTCGCCCGGGGGGATCCGGATCCGCTTGCTCGAGTTCTGGGGCGCGGCGGCCGCCAGGGTCGACGATGCGAGGAGGAGGAGCAGGACGCGCATGGCGCCAGCCTATCGACCTGGCTCAGCGCGCCGTCGTCGCGGGTGCGACAGGACCGCCCAGGGAGGCGAGGATCCGGAGCGCTCGCTCGCGGAGCTCGACGAGTCGGGGGTCGGCTGGAGCCTCCGAACTGGCGGTGGGGAGCGACTCCACGAGGGCGCGCCACGCCGGCTGCAGGGCCTCGGGGCGGAGGCCCGCCACCGGCTCAGGACCCTTCACGAGCAGCAGGGTCTCGCTCGAGGCCCCGCGCACGAGCAGCTGCTCCAGGTCGCAGCCCGGCGTGCCGTACATCCGGCGCGGGCCGGCCGCGGCGAGCCCCGCGGTCAGGAGGTCCTCCAGCCGGGCGGTCGTGCCGGGCGGGAGCGAGACGACGGCCGGATTGCCCTGGCCCACGATCAGCTGGTCGTCCGCGCCCCAGCGCAGCCAGAGCTCACCCTCGCGGCACGAGCGCAGCTCGAGGCCGATGCGGGCCGGCGCCGTTCGTCCAGCGCGCTGCTGCGGCAGCAGCTCGGGCCTCGGACCGAGCATCGCGGTCAGGTCCGCCTCGATCGCGCTCCTCGCGGCGACGGCGCTCGACGCGTCCGGCTCCTCGAGCGGGTCCAGCCCATGGAGCTCCACCCCCAGGCTCTCGAGCGCGCGCGCTGCGAGGATCCGAGCGGCCTGACCGCTGCGCCGCTCGAACCACTGGTCGACCCGCGCGAGCTCCTCGAACAGGAGCCACAGGGGGCGGCGGTCCCCGGCGCGCACGAGGGCGACCGCGGCGGCCCGGCGGACGCGCTCGTCCTCATCGGCGAGGACGGCGCGCAGCGGAGGGAGCGGACCGTGGCTGCGCATCAGGCCCTCGGCGGCCGCGGTGCGGACCTCGCCGAGGACGTCGTCGAGCAGCGGCACGAAGCGTCGCGCCTCCGCGGGGGTCGGACGCTCGGCGACGGCCCGGGCGCTGCTGGGCCGCCAGGGGAAGTCGGCGTCCCCGAGGCTCTCCCAGAGGGCCGCGCGCAGCCTGGGGTCGCGGGCGATGCCGAGGGCCTCGAGGATCGGGGGCCCGAGGGCGGCGAGCCCCATCCCGTCCGGTCCCAGCTCGGCCAGCAGGCGCTCCTCCCCGCGGGGTCCCAGCTCCACCAGGCGCCTCGCGGCCTGCGGGCGGACGACGGCCCGGCCCGTGGTCGCGGCGCGCATCAGGCGCTCGACCTCCTCGTCCTGGTGACGAGGGACAGGGGCGTGCGCCGGCGGCGCCAGGCGTGCGGGGCCCGCGGTGAGCGCCCCGAGGAGTGCGGCCGTCAGCAGCATCGGCCGCGGGTCACGGCATGGCCTTGATCTCGAGTCGGTAGAGGCTGACGACGAAGCCGTCCTCCTCCTTCTCTCCGACGCTGAACGTCCCGACCAGGTCGATGCGGCCGGGTCGGAAGCCGACGGTGTCCTCGGTCAGGGTGACCTCGACGAAGTGCTGCACCTTGGAGCGCCCGCACTCGCAGGACTCGGGCACCAGCTCGAAGACGGTCGCGCCCTCCAGGGTCCCGATCGCCATGTAGCCGTTGATCGCGATCTCCTGCCCGTCGAGGGCGAGGATCTCGTCGGGGAGCTTCATGCCCCGCCGGTAGTCGAGGCTGGTCAGCCAGTCGAGGTTGACGTCGATCGGCTCCTCGACAGCGTGCTGGAGTGCGCCGACCGGGGAGCACTCGGGGGCCTGGACCTCGCTGGGGGAGACCAGCGGAGCCACGAGGCTGGCGGCGGCGAGGAGAGCGGCGCGCATGGGGGAATGATAGGCCCTCCGGGCCCGTCCCGCCTCAGCGGTCGTCGTCCGCCGGCAGGAGGTCCTCGATCAGGAGCTCGAACTGGTCCACGAGGCGCTCGTGCGCGGGGCCCGTGGCCGGACCGTTGAAGCCGGTGTGGACGGCCCGGGGCGTCCCGTCCGCCGCGATGAAGACCGTCGTGGGGAACGCCAGGACGCGGTCGAGCAGGGGGAAGGCCTCGGAGGCCTCGGCCTTGCTCGCGTTGCCCGCGCGCAGCAGGGGGTACGGCACGTCGAGGGCGCGCTGGAAGCGCTGCAGTCGCGCGCGCTGGTTCTCGGGGGAGTCCTGCTGCTCGAAGCCGAGCCCGACCACCTGCAGGCCTCGCGGCCCGTACTGGCGCTGCAGTCGCGCGAGCAGGCGCGCCTCGTCGACGCAGTTGGGACACCAGCTCCCGAACAGGACGAGCACCAGGGCCTTGCCCTCGAAGGCCGGATCGTCGAGGGCCTGCGGCTCGCCGTCGATGGTCTCGAAGGTGAGGCCCGAGAGGTCGACGCCCTCCTTCAGACGCGTGAGGCCGAAGGGGTCGGGCACGCGCGCGTCCTCGTCGCGGCGCGCTGCCCAGACCTCGGTCCAGTGGGCACCCGACTGGAAGACGCCACCCAGGTTCCCCTCGGCGTCGAGCTGGGCATCGAAGCGGAAGGCGTGCGCGCCGTCGAAGCACGAGAGGCGCAGGACGCCCTCCTCCCAGGTCCCCTCGAGGAAGCGGTAGTCGCCGAGGGTGGTCATGAAGGTGCCGGTCACGCTGCGGGGACCCTGCTCGAAGATCGCGACCGCGGGCTCCTCGCTCGACTCGAACTCCACCGACCAGCGGCCCGCGAGTCGGGCTCCCCCGCGGGCGGTCTTGCCCTGGCCCGGGAAGCGGGGCTTGGCGCCGTGGGTCGCGTGGAACGGCATCGTGCGCGCCTCGCCCTCACCCCGCTCCAGGGTCCACTCCCCGTCGAGCCGCACGCCCCCCTGGGTGATGTCCGCCTCGATCCAACTGTCGTAGGGCGTGCAGTGCAGCCGCAGAGTGCGGTCCTCATGGGTCGCCTCGATCGGGATGCGCTCGCTCCCGTTGTTGATGTAGGCGACCCAGCCCCCCGGAACGCGACCGATGTCGATGGAGAAGGGGATCTCCCCCGAGGGCGAGTCGAGCCAGGCGTGCCAGCGGCCGGTCCGCGGCTCGAGCGGGCCCGCACCGGGCGTCGGATCCTGGGGGGTGGTGGTCATCAGGCCGATGAGGAGCAGGGCCAGCATGCTGCGATCGTACCGCACCTCGGCCGACCTGGATCGCTGGCGCGACCGGGCCTAGCCTCGCGCCATGAACCCCGCGCTCCTCGCCGACGTGGTGGCCGCCGTGCACCTCGCGATCGTGGTGTTCGTGCTCGCGGTCCCCTTCGCGGCCCTGGCCGGCGGGCTCCTGCGCTGGCGCTGGGTCCGGAGTCCCCTGCTGCGGCTCGCGCACCTGGGGATCATGCTCTACATCGCGCTCAACGCGCTGCGGAACGAGCTCTGCTTCCTGACGCACATCGAGTTCGACCTCCGTCGCGAGGCCGGCCAGCAGGGTGCGGAGGGCTCGTTCGTGGGGCAGGTGCTCCACGACATCCTGTTCGTCGACGTGGACCAGGCGCTGCTCAACGGCATCTACCTGGGCTTCTTCGCGCTGGTCGTCCTGACGCTCGTCCTCGTCCCGCCCCGTCGGCGGGGAGCCGACGCCTGAGGCCGCTGCTCAGAGCCCCACGAGCGCTGACAGGGCGACGAGGCCCCAAGCCACTTCGAGCAGCAGCGGCTGCCAGGTCCTCCGGAGCCAGCACACCCAGCCGACGCCCGCGGCCCCCGTCAGGTTGAGGAGCTGGTACTCGAGGCCCTGCTCCAGCCAGCCGTGGCTGCTCGCGAAGTAGGCCGTCAGGATCGCGGCGGTCCCGTACCAGCCGGCCACGCTGGCGGGCAGGGGGAGGCGAGCGGGCGTGGAGGGCTCCGAGTCCCGAGCCGGGGACTGCGGGCCGGGCGCGTCGGCGGTGGGGTTCGGGTCGCGGTCCATCGTTCCCATCATCGGGGGTGGAGAGCCGCGGGGGGCGCTCCGGGGCGCGGATCCTCGAGACCTCGCTGCGGCCCGAGAATTCCGTGCGAGCGGGTGCGTACCCTTCATCCTGAGCCCTGGCGCAAGCAGGCGCGGCGCTTCACGAAGAAGGGTCTGCCTGCCCCGGCGCCCATCCACCGGTCGTCCGCTCTGGTCCACCTGGCAAGAGCCACCGCAGCGCAGCCTCCGACCGCTCCCGCCTCGAAACCCAGAACCACGAGCCCACTCCACATCTCCATGGCCGATCAAGTCGACTACCGCATCGAGGGCGAGGACCTCCAGTCCGTCTCCATCATCCTGGACCCCGGTGAGGGGATGCGAGCAGAGCCCGGTGCGATGCTCTGGATGGAGGACGGGATCGAGATGGACACCTCCACGGGCGGAGGTCTCTTCTCCGGCCTCAAGCGCAAGATCGCCGGGGAGAGCTTCTTCATCACGAGCTTCACCAACGGGGCCAACGACCGGCGCGAGGTGACCTACGGGGGGCCCTACCCGGGCCGCATCGTGCCGATGGACCTCAGCCGCGGCGACATCCTCTGCCAGCGCGACGCCTACCTGTGCAGCGCCAACGGCATCGAGGTGACCCTGGGCTTCACCAAGCGCCTCGGCGCGGGCCTGCTCGGCGGTGAGGGCTTCATCCTGCAGCGCCTCAGTGGCGACGGCTGGGCCTTCGTCCACGCCGGCGGCTTCGTGATCGAGCGCGAGCTCGGGCCCGGCGAGAGCCTGCGGGTCGACACGGGCTGCATCGCGGCCTTCGAGGAGACGGTCGACTACGACATCCGCATGGTGAAGGGCTTCAAGTCGATGCTCTTCGGGGGTGAGGGCATGTTCCTCGCCTACCTCAAGGGACCGGGCAAGGTCTGGCTCCAGACCATGCCCTTCTCGCGCCTCGCGCGGCGCATCGGCGGGGCCATCGGCAGCGGCCAGGGCGAGACCCGCCGCGGCGGCCTCTCGATGCTCGGGGACATGCTCGGGGGCGACTAGCGCCCCGCCAGGCCCTCGATCCCGAGCAGGGCGAGGCCCAGCAGTCCGGTCACCCAGGCGGCGATGCGGGCGACCCTCAGGGAGGCGCGGACCCCGAACCACTCCAGGGTCTCGGGGGTGCAGAAGGGGTCGCGCGCGATGGCGAGCCCCAGCAGCACGAGCGTGGCCGCGAGGCTGGGGACCGCCCACGCCTCGGGAAGTGCGAGGGGAGCCACCACCGAGATCACGGTGAGGCCGAGCACGGTGACGAGCATGCGCCTCCCGTGGCGCTCGACCCGACCCGCGTAGGCCAGCAGTTCGTCTCGGTGCTCGGGAAGCACCATGCGCTCCCGGCCCTTGCGTGGGAGGGAGCGCACGAGCGAGGCCGGGAGCTCGATCGGCTCCGCGCGGTCGTCGCGCGTGCCGGACCAGAAGCAGCGCGGACGCATGGAGCCATCGCCACCGCCCACGGCCCGGCGGCTGCGCCCGGCCGTGGGGGAGGAGGATCAGGTGTAGCCCAGACCCTTGAGCGCGTTGTTGAGAGCGCCGCCCTCGGCCTTGGCGGCCTCGGCCTTCAGCTTCTCCAGGTACTTCTGGAGCTTCTCGCTCTCGGGGAACTTCTTGAGGCCGGCGTCGACGACGTTGACGGCCTCCAGCAGGCCGTCGGCGCCGCCGTTGAAGAGGTCGCGGATCATGTCGCGGTAGGCCTTCTCCTCGAGGTCCGTGGCGCCGGCCAGCTGCATGAAGTCCTCGCGAGCGGCGCTCGAGTCGACGTAGGCGCGCGCGCGGCAGCGCGCGATGGCGACCTCGGTGTGCTCGGGCGTGCCCGCGCTCAGGCTCGCGAGGGCGGTGTCGAAGTGCCCGACGGCGGCCTGGTGGTCCCCGGCCTGCACGGCCATCTGGCCCGCCTCGGTGGGGTCGGCGGGCGTGTCGGAGCCGCAGGCGCCGAGGACGAGGAGGAGCGAGAGCGTGAGGGGGGCTTTCATGGCGTGAGCAGTCTAGGGGCAGGGGTGGACACCCCTCCCGTCGGCGGAGGTTGGGGGAGAACCTGAGGGCTGGAGCGCTCCCGGGCCCCGTGGGGGCCAGCGGAACCCGCTCCGGGCCCCTGAACGGGCGGAACCTCGAAGCGTTGGTCGGGGATCGCCTGCGACAGACCGTGCATTCGGCTCTTGGTGCGATGTCGCAAGTCCCTGCCCCGCAGGCTCCTGGGACGATCCAGGGCGCCTGCACTCCAATCGCACTCTCACGACACTCCAATCGGAGTACCATTGGGGTGCCCGAGGGGTGTGATCGGAGTGTTCGGCTCCAGTCCCCGGGCGCTTCTGTCGACTCTAGGGGCACCTCCCCATGCGCGAGTCCAAGGTCACGATCAAGATCCCCCGGCCCCTCTACCGCCGCATCCAGCAGGTGGTCGAGGACTCCGGCTTCGACTCGCCGACCGACTTCATCGTCTACGTCCTCCGGGACCTCATGGGGCAGGCCGAGGCCCACGCCGCCGAGGCGCCCGCGCCCGATGCCACGCCCGAGTTCACCCAGGACGAGCTCGAGGACGTGAAGCGCAAGCTCAAGAACCTCGGCTACCTCTGATCCTCCGTCGCCCGCAGGCGACCCCTCCATCACCACTGCACGAACCATGTCCTCCACCGCCGTCGCCACGCCCGTCCACGGGGGCCTCGACTCGCCCGTCAACCGCATCGATTCCGCCGCCGTCCAGGAGGGACTGGCCACGATCTGCGTCAACGAGGTCGACCGCACGACCCTGTACCGCATCGCCGACGGCACCCTGAGCCCGCTCACGGGTCCCATGGGCAAGGCGGACTACGACAGCGTCCTTGGCCAGGGCTGCATCGAGCGCGGCGGCAAGAACTGGGCCTGGACGATCCCGATCATCCTGCCCGTGTCCGACGCGGAGGCGGGAGCCTGCACCGCGGGCGCGAAGGTCTCCCTCGTCGACGAGGCCGGCAAGGCCTTCGGCACGCTGACCGTCAGCGACTGCTTCGCCTGGGACAAGGCCGCCTTCATCAAGGCCGTCTACCGCACCGAGCGCACCGACCACCCCGGCGCCAAGCTGTGGCTCGGCGACGAGCGCACCCAGCTGGTCGGCGGAGAGATCTGCCTCGCGCCTGCCGAGGACACGCGTCCGTTCGCGGGGCGCGTCATGGGCCCGACCCAGACCCGCGCCCTCATCCAGGAGAAGGGCTGGGAGCAGTCCATCGCGTTCCAGACCCGCAACCCGCTGCACCGTGCCCACGAGTACGCGCTCGTGTACGGCGCGGAGTGCATCCTGCGCGAGACCGGCAAGAAGACCGGCGTCGTCCTGAACCCGCTCGTCGGCCAGCTCAAGGGCGACGATGTTCCGGCCACCACCCGCATGGAGACCTACGAGGCCCTCGTGGCGAACCGCTTCCTGGGCGAGGGCGACAAGGACGAGGAGCTCTGGAGCTCCAAGGGCCAGGACCTCAACGACCAGCTCGAGCTCGTCGGCCTGGACATGCGCATGTACTACGGCGGCCCGGCCGAGGCCGTGATGCACGCCATCTACCGCCAGAACCTGGGCTTCACGCACTTCATCATCGGCCGCAAGCACGCCGACGCCCCGTACGAGGACGGCACCGCCATCTGGGGTGACTTCGACGCCCAGGAGGTCTTCAACGAGCTCGGCGGCGACCTCCAGATCAAGACGGTCAACGTCGGCTTCGCCGCGTACTTCGAGGAGATCGGCCGCGTCGGCCTGATGGAGGAGAACAAGGAGAACACCTCGGTCTTCATCTCCGGCACCAAGGTGCGCGCCCAGCTCACCGCCGGTGAGTTCCCCGACCCGCGCATCATGCGCGAGTCCACGGCGAGCATCCTCGTCGACTACTACAAGACCAAGGCCTGACCCGAGCACGGGAGCGAACGCACATGGGACTCTTCGACGCCTTCAAGAAGAAGAAGCCGGCGGGCGGACCCCGCCCGGCGCTGCCGCCGCGTCCCATGATGCGGCCGGGCATGGTCAACAAGCCTGACCCGCAGGCCGAGAACAACTTCATCATCATCACCCTCGACTCGTGCCGCTGGGACTCGTTCGTCGCGGCCGAGCCGAAGGTGATCACGAAGCTCGGGAAGGTCGAGAAGCGCTACACCTACGCCTCCTGGACCGCGCCCTCGCACTACAACCTGCTGACGGGCCTCCTCCCGCACACGACGCCGCAGAACGTGTACGCGTCGGAGTACTACAAGGAGGACTTCTACAACTACAACGAGCGCCTGGGCTCGAAGGGGACCGACATCGACTTCGCGGCGATGGTCCCCGCGCTGTGGCTCCCGCAGTTCATGCAGGCGAAGCTGGGCTACGACACGCACGCACGCGTCTCCCTGCCGGTCCTGAACCCCAAGACGGGGATCAACCGTGGCTTCGACAGCTTCCAGCTGATGGACAGCCACAACGACATGCGGTCGATGCTGCCCACCATGAAGTTCGACGGCCCGCGCCCGCACTTCTACATGCTCAACGTGGGGGAGACGCACTACCCCTACGCGAAGCCTGACGAGGACTCGTCCATGTGGCCTCGCATCAGCGGTGTGAACGGCGTCTTCAAGAAGATGAACGATCAGATCGCCGACAAGGCGGAGTCCGCCGAGGACGACAAGTTCAAGGAGGACTTCCAGTTCTTCGACCAGGACAAGCTCGACGAGCTCAAGGAGCGCCAGATCGACACCGTCCGCTACCTGGACGGCGTGTTCGAGGAGCTCTACGACCTCGTCCCGAAGAACACCCACATCATCGTGACCGCCGACCACGGCGAGCTCTTCGGCGAGGCCGGCTACTTCGGCCACGGGCCGATCATGCACGAGAAGTGCTTCGAGGTTCCCTACCTCGAGGGAAAGATCCGCTGACCCGCTCGCGGTGCGCCGGAGCCCGAGCGAGGCGCGGTGCCCGAACCCCATCCAGAATCCCCACTCCCTGATCCCATGAACGACAACGGTTTCATCCTCTGGTTCACCGGCCTCTCCGGCTCGGGCAAGTCCACCCTCGCCGAGTACCTCACCCCGATCCTCATCGAGAAGGGCGTGAAGGTCGAGGTCCTCGACGGCGACGTCGTGCGCACCAACCTCTCGAAGGGCCTCGGCTTCTCGAAGGAGGACCGCGACACCAACATCCGCCGCATCGGCTTCGTGGCGAACCTCCTGGCTCGCAACGGCTGCTGCGCCATCACCGCGGCGATCAGCCCCTACACGTCGGTCCGCGACGAGTGCCGCGCCATGTGCGAGGCGACCTTCGTCGAGATCTTCGTCGACGCCCCCCTCGAGGTCGTCGAGGAGCGTGACACCAAGGGCCTGTACGCCAAGGCACGCTCGGGCGAGATCAAGAACTTCACCGGCGTGTCGGATCCCTACGAGGCTCCCGAGAACGCCGAGATCGTCGTGAAGACCGGCGAGGAGTCCATCGAGGAGTCCGCCAACCGGATCCTGGGCTGGCTCCAGG
>WTJQ01000622.1 GCA_011524785.1 Planctomycetota bacterium
GGAGCGGGGCGCGCCGCTGCCGCGAGTGCCGGCGGGTCGCCCCAGGGCTCAGGGCGGCCGAGCGAGGGCCAGCGTGGGACCGGCGGAGGCGCGCCCGGCGGCCGCCCCTCGACGGGGAGCTCGGGCGGCCAGTGACGAGCACCGCCGAGGCCGAGGCCGTGGCCGAGCTGGTGGACGTCAGGCGCGTCTACCGGATGGGCACCACGGAGGTCCCCGCGCTCGACGGGGTGAGCCACGCGTTCCGCGCGGGGGAGTACTGGTCGATCATGGGCAGCTCCGGCTCGGGCAAGAGCACCCTGCTCAACATCCTCGGCTGCATCGACCGTCCCACGGCGGGGGAGTATCGCGTCGGAGGTCGAGGCGTCTCGAGCCTCAGTGACGACGAGCTCTCCGAGCTGCGCGGCGCGAGCCTGGGCTTCGTGTTCCAGAGCTACAACCTCATCCCGCAGCTGAACGTCCTCGAGAACATCCTCGTTCCCGTCATGTACCGGGACGAGTGGCCCGACTGGGCGGAGGAGCGCGCGCGGACCCTGGCCGAGCGTGTGGGGCTCGCCGGGCGCCTCGACCACAGGCCCCCGGAGCTCTCGGGTGGCCAGCAGCAGCGCGTGGCGATCGCGCGCGCGCTGATCAACGACCCGAGCATCCTGCTCGCGGACGAGGCCACCGGCAACCTCGACTCCCGGACCGCGGAGGAGATCCTGGCGATCTTCGACGAGCTGCACGCGGAGGGGAAGACCATCCTCCTGGTCACGCACGAGGCCGACGTGGGCCAGCGCGCGGAGCGCATCCTCCGGCTGAAGGACGGGCGCATCGACGCCATCGTGGAGAACCGCTGAGCCATGGTCGTCCGCTCCCCTCTCCTGCGCACCGTGCGCCTCGGGATCAGCAGCCTGCTGCTCCACAAGCTGCGGTCCTTCCTGACCACGCTGGGCGTCCTGTTCGGCGTCGCGAGCGTGATCGCCATGCTGGCGGTGGGTGAGGGGGCCAGCGAGCAGGCCCAGGAGCAGATCCGGCAGCTCGGGAGCCAGAACGTGATCCTGCGCTCGGTCAAGCCGCCCGAGGACCAGCAGTCGAACCAGGAGACCCGGGTCCTCGCCTACGGCCTCACCGACGACGATCGCCAGCGCGCACGGCTGACCTTCCCCGGCGTGCGCGAGGTCGTCCCCGTGATGATCGTGCCCGAGGAGGTGCGGCACGAGACGAGGATGTGCCGGCCGCGCGTCCTCTGCACCGAACCCGACTACCTCCAGGCCACGGGGCGGGTGCTCTACGATGGACGCTTCCTGAGCGAGCTGGACGAGCAGCTCGAGGAGCCGGTCTGCGTGCTCTCCTTCGAGGTGGCGCGCTACCTCTTCCCCTACGAGGCGCCGATCGGCCAGCGCGTGCGCGTGGGCAGCGAGTACTTCGAGGTGGTGGGCATCCTCCTGCCGCGGGTCCCGATCGGTCAGATCCCGATCGACTCCGGTGCGGAGGTCAGCGGCGACATGATGCTGCCGCTCGCCTCGGGGCGCCGGATGTTCGGCACGACCCAGGTGAAGATGCGCAGCGGGAGCCGCGACATCACCGAGGTCGAGCTCCACGAGATGATCATCAACGTGGAGCGCGCGGTCGACGTGCCCCTCGTCGCGGACGCGGCCCGCACCATGCTGGACCGCGAGCATCGAGAGAAGGACTGGGAGGTCGTCGTGCCGCTGGAGCTCCTCCTGCGCGCAGAGGAGACCAAGCGGATCTTCAACATCGTGCTGGGGTCGATCGCAGGCATCAGCCTCCTCGTCGGCGGCATCGGGATCATGAACGTCATGCTGGCCACCGTGACCGAGCGCACGCGCGAGATCGGCATCCGCCGCGCTCTTGGCGCCAAGCGCCGGCACATCGTGATCCAGTTCCTCGTGGAGACCGTCGTCCTCTCCGGCTTCGGCGGGTTCGCCGGGGTCGCGCTCGGCCTCGCCATCCCGGCGATCGTGGAGGTCACGGCCGGGATGCCCACGATCGTGACGCCCCAGGCGCCGACGCTCGCGTTCCTCATCTCCGTCGGCATCGGCGTCGTGTTCGGCCTGTACCCAGCCTGGCGCGCGGCCAACATGGACCCGGTCGAGGCCCTCCGGCACGAGTAGATCGGACCGCCTCGCTCACCGGGCCTCCCGGGTGCCGTGGAGGAGCAGGGCCTCGGCGACGTGGTCCGCGGTTGGGTCTTCTGCGCCCCCAAGGTCCGCGAGGGTGCGCGCCACGCGGCGGAGCGCCTGAACCGCTCGGGCCGAGAGGCTGCGCTCGGCGGCCGCCCGGCGCAGCAGCTGCCGCCCGCGCGGGTCCAGGCTCGCGACCTGCTCGAGGGCCTCGGATCCAAGGCGCCCGTTCGGCATGCGCTGGCCTCGCGCCTCGCGGGCGGCACGTGCTCGCCCGAGGAGCGCGTGCGCGCGGGCGTCCGTCAGCTGCCGGTCGGCAGGCTGTTCCGGGACGAGGGGGCGCCCTGGCTTCGAGCGAGGTCCCGTCGCTGTGCTCCTCG
>WTJQ01000445.1 GCA_011524785.1 Planctomycetota bacterium
TCGTCGGCCGCCTCGGTCCAGCGAGCCCGCACCTCCGCATCCCGCGCGTCGACCCAGGTCCACTGCCCGCCGCCACCCAGCTCCTGGACCGCGAAGCGCCCGGTCCGCGGCAGCCGCTCCTCGAACGGATCGACGAGCCGCACGGCGATGACGTCGTGGCGCATGCCGAGCCGGCGCAGGGGATCGACCCAGCTGCGGCTGGCCGCGTCGGCGAAGTCCGAGAAGATGAGGACGAGGGACCTGCGGCGCAGCGCACGCAGGCTGCCCTCGAGCACGCGCCCGAGGTCGGAGGGAGCTTCGGCCGGCTCGGCCGCGAGCACCTCGCGGATCAGTCGCTGCACGTGGCGCGAGGACTTCTGCGGCGAGAGGTGCAGCCCCGGCTCGGGGCCGAAGAGGGTCAGCCCCACCCGGTCCTGGTTGCGCGCGGCCACGAGGGCGAACAGGCCCACGAGCTGGGCCGCGGCCTCCCGCTTCGACCAGCGCTGGGTGCCGAAGCCCATCCCCAGGCCACGGTCCACCAAACAGTGGACCGAGAGCTCGCGCTCCTCCCGGTAGCTCTTGACGTGCGGCTCCCCGGTGCGGGCCGTGACGTTCCAGTCGATGCCGCGCACGTCGTCCCCCGGCTCGTAGGGACGCACCTCCTCGAACTCGATGCCCTGGCCGCGGAACACGCTGCGGTAGCTGCCCGTCAGCGCGGTGTTGACCAGTCGGTGGGTGCGCAACTGCAGCTGCCGCACCCGAGCGAGGAACTCGGGCGCGAGCGGGTCGGAGGGCGGCGGAGCCGCGCCCCCGGCGCTGCGCGGGAGCGGACTCACGGTCAGGGAACGGGGACGGTCTCGAGCAGGCGCGCGGTCAGGTCGTCGGTCTGGACGCCCTCGGCCTCGGCCTCGTAGGTCGTCAGCAGGCGGTGGCGCAGGACGGCCGGTGCGACGGCCTTGATGTCGCCGGGCACGACGAAGCCGCGCTGCTCCATGAAGGCCTGGGCGCGGGCGGCCAGCGCGAGCCAGATGGTGGCCCGCGGACTGGCTCCGTACTGGAGGTAGGGCGCGATGTCCTCGAGGCCCGCGCTGCGCGGGCTGCGCGTGGCCTGCACGAGCTCGACGATGTAGCGCGCGAGGCGCCCATCGAGCTTGACCTGGTCCACGAGCTCGCGGGCCCGCTCGATGGCGTCGAGCTCGACCACCTTGCGCACGTCCAGGGTCGGCGCGGTGCGCGACATGCGGTCCAGGATCACGACCTCCTCCTCGGCGGACGGGTAGCCGACCACCGACTTGAGGGCGAAGCGGTCCAGCTGCGCCTCGGGCAGGGGGTAGGTGCCCTCCTGCTCGATCGGGTTCTGGGTCGCCAGCACGAGGAACGGTCGCGGGAGGGCGTGGGTCTCGCCGCCGATGGAGACGTGCCGCTCCTGCATGGCCTCGAGCAGGGCGGACTGCACCTTCGCCGGCGCGCGGTTGATCTCGTCCGCCAGCACGAAGTTGGCGAAGATCGGTCCCTTGCGCACGCTGAAGGTGTGGTCCCGGGCGTCGTAGACCTCGGTCCCGACCAGGTCCGACGGCAGCAGGTCCGGCGTGAACTGCAGGCGCGAGAAGGAGGCGTCGACCGCCCGCGCGAGGCAGGACACGGCGAGGGACTTGGCGAGGCCCGGCACGCCCTCGAGGAGGACGTGGCCCCCCGTCAGGAGGGCGATCGTCAGGTCGCGGGCCAGCTCCGCCTGTCCGACCAGGACCTCCCCCAGGGAGGCCTCCAGCTCGGGGACCCAGGCGCTGCGAGCCTGGATCTCCTCTGCGGACACGAGGTCGGTCTTGGCGGTGGTCGGCGTGGTCGGGGGCGTCTCGGTCATGGCGGCTCACCGCGCCTCGGCGCGGCCCCACAGGGTAGTCCCTGGCTACGCCGCGGGACTCGCGTGGTTGGCAAGAGCCCTGTTCGAGCGGGCACTCCCGCAACGGCCGAAGCCCGGCCAGCCACGCGCCCCCGCGAGAGCAGCGGACGGACGACCCCTCAGTCGACGTCCAGGAGGCCGAGCCGGCTGGCGAGCTCCTCGCGCGCGCCCAGCACGCGCTGCGCATAGCTCCAGGCCGGGCTCGGGCGCTCCCCTGCCCGGTGGCGCGCCCGCTGCGCCTCGTCCCAGGCCTCGAAGCTCCCCGCCTCGTCGATCCAGCGCTGAGTGCGGCCTCGACCGGTGTTGTAGGCGACGAGGACGGGACCGGCCCCCCACGTGGGGGAGCTGCGCACGAGCCAGGCGAGGTGCTCGCAGCCGAGGCGGAGGTTCAGGTCGTCGTCCTCGAGGACCTCCTCGGGAGTGGGCTCGGGCAGCTCGAGGCGGCGCGCCGCGTCCCGCGCGCTGGGCATCATCAGCTGCATCAGGCCGAGCGCGCCCGCGTTGGAGGTCCTGCCGCTGACCCCGCGACTCTCGCACCACATGACGCCGGCCACCAGCGTCGGGTCGAGCCCCTCACGGGCGGCCGCCTCCTGAATGGCGGGCCAGCGCTCGAG
>WTJQ01000577.1 GCA_011524785.1 Planctomycetota bacterium
ATCGCACCCTGCGCGAGCTCCGCGACCGCCTCTTCGTAGAGCTCCTGGAAGGGGCCCTCCAGAGGCGCCGGAGCCGACTCCTCCTCTCCCCCGGCAGCGTTCCCCTGCGCGCGGGGCGCGGACGGGGTCGGGTCGAGGGTCGCGGCCTGCGGAGCCGGCCCGGGCGGAGCGGCCTGGGCCGAGAGCAGGAGCAGCAGGGCGAGAGTCATGCGGGTTCCTCCGTCAGGAGCGGTCGGTGCGCGCGCAGCGCGAGGCTCGTGATCAGGCAGACGAGGCCGAGCACCAGCGGCCACTGGAAGCGATCGTGGGGAATGCGCTCGAGGCCGCGGTCGTAGGTGCGCCCCTCCATGGTGCCGATCGACTCCTCGTAGAGCCGCTCGAGGGCCAGCACGGAGCCCTCGGTGCCGCGGTACCGACCACCCGACACGCGGGCGATCGCCTCGAGGGTGTCGGGGACGAGACGCGAGACGACCTCGGCTCCATCGGGCCCGACGACCCAGCCGCCATCGGGCCGCGGGATCTTCCCACCGAGCTCGGTCCCCACCCCCAGCACGTGGACGGCGATGCCACGTCGCGACGCCTCCTCGGCCAGCTCGAGGCCGCGGCCGCCGTGGTCCTCGCCGTCGGTGATCAGCACGATCGCCTCGTGCGAGCCGCTGCGGCCGTCGAAGAGGTCGAGCGCCTCCTGGAGCGCCGCAGCGAGGTCGGTCCCGCCCAGGGCGTGGTCCCCTGGGTCGACGCCGTCCAGGAACCAGCCGAGCGTGGTGTGGTCGCGGGTCAGCGGCGCGATCCGCCGAGCCTCCCCCGAGAAGCTGATCAGCGCGACGCGATCCCCCTGCAGCCGCGGGAAGAGCGCCTTGACCTGCCGCTTGGCCTCCTCGAGACGGGTGCGCCCGAGGTCGGGCACCAGCATCGACTTGCTGGCGTCGAGGGCCACGATCAGGTCGAGGCCCTTCCGCTCCACCTCGCGCAGCGTGAATCCACGCACGGGGCCCGTGACGGCGAGCGCGAGCAGGGCGAGGCCCGCGACGGCCAGGCCCAGGCGCAGCCGCGTCGCGCCGGGCACGAGACCACCGAAGAAGCGCTCGAGCCGACTCGGCGCGACCATCGCACGCGCCTCGGCGTCCGACAGGCGCAGGCCGCGGACCCCCAGAACGGCGACCGCCGGGACGACCAGGAGCCACGCGAGGTCGACCGGGCGGAGCAGCTCGAAGCCGAGCAGGGCGAGGAGCGTCACGGCGTCCTCCTGGCCCAGGTGAAGCGCGAGGCCTGACCGAGGGAGAACAGCAGCAGCGCCGCCAGCACCCAGGGCCGGTAGAGGTCGTAGTGCTCGGCGAGCTGCTCCTCGCGCCGCGGGGTGCGCTCGAGGCGCTCGATCTCGGCGTAGGCCTCCTCCAGCTCGGCCTCGTCGGAGGCATGGAAGAAGCGCGCCTCGGTGAGGCGCGCGATCGCGGGCAGCAGCTTGACCTTCACCGGGATCACGCGCCGCGTCCCCGTCAGGGGGTCGAACCGGGAGACCTCACGCGGCCCCGCGAAGACCGTGTAGACCCGCACGCCCCGCTCCGAGGCGAGGCGCGCCGCGTCGAGCGGATCGATCAGACCCGTGGTCTCCTCGCCGTCGGTCAGCACGACCACGACCTTGGACTCGGCCTCGCTGTTCTCGAGGAGCCGCACGGCCTCGGAGACCCCCAGCCCGATGCTCGTCCCGTCGAGGTCGCGGCGCACCTCCACGTCCAGCTCGGCGAGCACGCCCGTCACCGCGTCCGCGTCGAGGGTGAAGGGGCACAGGAGCTCGGTGAACATCGCGAAGCCGACCAGGCACACGTTGTCGGAGGCGCCCTCGCGGTCGGTCATGCGGCGCACGGCGAAGTCCTGCACGGCGCGCTTGGCCACGTCGAAGCGCCGCTCGTCGCGCGGCCCCTGCCGCTGCTCCATGGAGGTCGAGCGGTCGAGGAGCAGCACGATGTCGACGCCCTCGTTCTCCTTGGTGAGCGAGATCTCCCCCCGCAGGGGACGCGCGAGGGCGAACACGCCACACGCCAGGGCGAGGACCTCGAGGGCGAGGGGGACCCAGGCCCAGCGGATCCGCCAGGTGCGCGGCAGGTCGGCCTCGGGCAGCGGAGCGCGCGCCGGCACGGCACGCCGTCGCTCGCGCGCGGCCCAGGCGAGCAGCGGCACCAGCAGCAGGCCGGGGAGGAACCACGGGTCCGAGAGGGACAGGCTCCCCAGCTCGAGCCGGCTCTCGGCGAGCGTGCGGCCGGCCTCCTGCACGAGGACCGGCATCATGCCTGCACCTCCGCGGGCGCGGTGTCGAGGTCGGCGAGGAGGGCGTCGGCCTCACGGACCGTCTCCTCCAGGGCGAAGCGCGAGGGCTGCTCGGCCGCGAACTCCACGCGGTCGGCCCAGGACAGCAGGCGCGTCAGGACCTCGAGGCGGGACGCCGCGACCCCGCCACCGTCCTCCACCGCGCGGAGCCACTCCTCGTCGAGCAG
>WTJQ01000480.1 GCA_011524785.1 Planctomycetota bacterium
CTCCCGCATCGATCCCTCCGCACGAGGCTCCGCCCGGACTCGGGGAGAGGGAGGTGTGCCCGCGGGGAGGCCCCGCGGGCACGTGCCGCGCCGGCGTGATGGAGGGCCGCCAGGCGCAGGCTGGGGGCGCCTCGACCCCGGGGGGTCGGGGTGGTGCAGCGCCCGCATCGAACCCTAGCCGCCTCGCGCGCGGCCGGTCCGTCCTGCCTCACGAGGAGACAGCGCCAGCTGCCGGAGCCCTCCTCGGGCAGAGGGACCGGCGTCAGTTCTTGTAGCTCTGCAGCGGCGCGGGGACCCTTCCACCGCGAGCGTGCAGCAGCCCGCACGAGTAGCGCCCAGGGTCCTGGACGATCGCCGTGCCCAGGAGGCCGCCCCACTCGACGGTCTCGCCCGGGCCCTTGCCCGGCACCGGGATCATGCGCACGGCCGTGGTCTTGGTGTTGACCATGCCGATCGCCAGCTCGTCCGCGATGATGCCCGTGATCGTCGCCGGAGGGGTGTCCCCGGGGACCGCGATCATGTCGAGGCCGACCGAGCACACGGCGCTCATGGCCTCGAGCTTGGCGAGGGAGAGGGCCTCGTCGCGTGCGGCGGCGATCATGCCGGCGTCCTCGGAGACGGGGATGAACGCGCCGGAGAGGCCCCCCACGCTGGAGGACGCCATGGCGCCGCCCTTCTTGACGGCGTCGGTCAGCATCGCGAGCGCCACCGTGGTGCCCGGGGCCCCGGTCCGGTCGACCCCGATGAGCTCGAGGATGTCCGAGATGGAGTCGCCCTCGGCGGGCGTCGGCGCCAGGGAGACGTCGACGATGCCGAACGTGGTGCCGAGCCGCCGCGCGGCCTCGCGACCGACCAGCTCCCCCACCCGGGTGATCTTGAAGGCCGTGCGCTTGATGACCTCGTAGACCGCCAGCAGGTCCGCATCCGGACCGAGTCGCTCGATCGCCGAGCGCACCACGCCGGGACCGCTGACCCCGACGTTGATGACGGTCTCCGGCTCGCCCACGCCGATGTGCGCCCCTGCGACGAAGGGGTTGTCCTCGACCGGGTTCATGAAGCACACGAGCTTCGCGCAGCCCAGGCCGCCATCCGCCTTGGTGCGCTCCGCCGTGTCCAGCAGGAGCTCGGTGAAGCGCACCACCGCGTCCATGTTGATCCCCGACTTCGTGGTGCCCAGGGACACCGAGGAGCAGACGCGCTTGGTGGCCGCGAGGGCCTCGGGGATCGAGCGGAAGAGCGCGTCGTCCGCGCGGGTGAAGCCCTTGTGGACGTAGGCCGTGAAGCCCCCGATGAAGTCGACGCCGACCTCCTCGGCCGCCGCGTCCATCGCCTTCGCGAGCGGGACCAGGGACTCCGCGCCGCTGGGCCCGGCGATCAGGGAGATCGGCGTGACCGCGATGCGCTTGTTGACGATCGGGACGCCGTAGTCGGAGGCGATCGACTCGGCCGTCCGCACGAGGTCCTTCCCGTGGTGGATGATCTTGGTGTAGACCTTCTCGCAGGCGCTCTCCAGGTCGGGGTCGGCGCAGTCGAGGAGGTTGATCCCGAGGGTCGTGGTGCGGACGTCGAGCGTCTCGAGCTCGACCATCCGCAGGGTCTCGAGGATCTCCTGGTCGCTGTAGGACACGGCTGGCTCCTAGACGCGGTGCATGTAGCGGAACACGCGCTCGTGCATGACGCGCGCGACGAAGTCCTGCTCCCCACCCATGCACTGGAGGCTGTCCTTGAGGGGGTCGAACTGGCCGGCGTGCTCGAGCTCGACCGTGAGGACCAAGTGGAAGTAGTCCTCCACGGAGCGCTGGCTGATGTCACGCACGTTGCCCCCCCCTTTGGCGATGGCCGCGGTGATCTCGGCCAGCACGCCCGTGCGGTTGCGGCCCACGACCACCACCATCACGCCCGTGCCGTTGGCCTGCTCGTCGGAAGGCTCGGGCATGAGGGGCAGGTGGTGCTGCGCCCGCGCCGCGTCCGGGCCGCGATCGGGGGCGGGCTCACTCCAGGCCGCGCCGCTGGCGTCGCGCAGGGTCACTCCCGCGGCGCGCGCGGCCTCGAGCGCCTGCGGGGTGACCACGGTCTCGGGGTCGACGACCAGCTCGCGCCCCTCGGCGCGGCGGACGTCCTCGGCTGTGATGAATCGACGGGGCATGGTTCGCTGGCAGGCCGCGGCCTGCGGGGTCACTCGGCGGAGAAGGGCTCGGGGCCCCCGGGGCCGATGCGGGAGACGGTGAGACGGCCATCGCGCACGACGACCACGTAGGTGCCGTCCTGGGCGCGGAGGCGCTGGAGGAGGTCCCCCTCGCTCGCGGTCGCCGCGGGCGCTTCGTCCTCGCGGACGACCTTGATGCCACGGAGGAAGGCGGCGTCGAGGGCTGCGGGCGTTGCGATCCGGCCAGGACCCAGGACCAGGCGCGCGCCGGCCGGGAGGGCCAGCACGTCGCGTTCGGTCACCAGTTCACGGCCGGGCACGGGAGGGTCGTTGGGGGG
>WTJQ01000267.1 GCA_011524785.1 Planctomycetota bacterium
AGGAGCACGAACCCGCCCGAGCTCGGCGGCGGAACGCTCAGCACCTCGTAGCCGCGGAACCAGCCCTTCAGCGGCGCGCGCGGCGTCGGCTCGTAGGCGGCCAGGTCGGCGGCGTCCATCAGGCGCTCCGCCGCGAGGTCGCCCTCACGGGAGTCGACCTCGGCCAGGGTGCGCAGCAGGAGCTCCGCCGTGCGGCCCTCGTAGAACCCGCGCGGCCCCTCGCTCGCCAGGCGCTCGAGGGTCTGGGCCAGGTCCTCCTGCACCAGCAGGTCGCCCTCCTGGAGCGGACCGCCCGACGCGCGATGGAACCGCGCGCGCGCCGCGGGGTCGGCGGCGATGCGGCCTCCGGGCCCGTTCGATGCGAGGTCCCGAGCGAGGTAGGAGCCGACGGCGAAGCCCTCGCGCGCCGCGGCGATGGCCGGGGACGCGAGCGCGGCGAAGGAGAACCGTCCTGACCCGTGGCGCTCCCACAGGGCGTGGAGGCCCGCCGGGCTGCCAGGCACGCCGACCGCCAGGGAGGTCTCGAGGGACCGACGCCCCACGACCGCGCCCTCCCCGTCGAGGTAGAGATCCGCCTGATAGCCGCGCGGAGCCACCTCTCGGAAGTCGACGACCTCGCCGTCCCCCACGTGGGGGACCCAGAGGGCGAAGCCGCCCCCGCCGAGGTTCCCCGCCTGGGGATGGACCACGGCGAGCATCAGCGCCGTCGCCACGGCCGCGTCAGCAGCGTTGCCGCCCTGCTCCAGCACGCGGCGCCCGACCTCCACGGCCAGGGGCTGCTCGGCGACGACGATGCCCGCGCGCGGGCGCTGCAGCTCCGGCGGGTCCGGGGTGCCGGGCCCCTTGCAGGACGAGCCGAGGGCCGCAAAGAGCCCCGCCAGGGGGAGGATCAGCCCGAGCGGCGTGGATCGACCGCAGGCCAGGGAGGTGCCCATCGCTCAGCCGGGGAGGCTGTCGCCGTCCCCCATCTCCTCGACCTTGACGCCGCGGCCGCGGAGGTAGGCCACGGAGGCGTCGATCTGGTCGGGCTCGCCCTCGATCTCGACGGCGACGATGGCCATCGTGTCCGTGATGCTCGCCGCCCGCAGGTTCGGCACGACGCCGAACTGCTCGCCCAGGGTGTGGCTCACGATCGGCTCGCTGATGAGCTCCTGGGGGAAGGTGCAGAAGAACTTGCGCGGAGCCATGGGCGTGTGAGGGGGCACGGGGCCCGTCAGGAGCGATCCAGGGCACGAGACGCGCCCAGGGCAAAGCATCCCACCAGAGCGGGCACCCCGGCGGCAAGCAGACCCAGCGGCGCGCGGAGCCCGGGCCCGATCGCATCGCCGCCGGCGCGGTCGTAGATCGCCGGGTCCCGCAGCCAGTCGTGGCCCGCGGCCTCGACGACAAGGGTCACGGGCGAGAGGTCGAGGAGGCCCGCGACCAGGGCCGGGTCCCAGCCCGGACCCGAGCCGGGACCCGCCAGGATCGGCAGCGCGGTGAGGACGGCCCCCGCGAGCAGGAGGGAGCCTGCGACGGTGGCGCGCGTTCCCGGAGCCCGGCGGATCGCGAGGCTCGCCAGCCCAGCCCCCAGGAGCGCGAGTCCGATCAGCGCCACGAGCGCGCCGCCCGCGCGCGGCCCGGGCTCGAGGAGCAGCCAGGCCGCCGGCAGCGCGAGCAGCGGGACGAGGCGCCTCGCACCGACCCACGCGCCGAGGGGAGCCGCCGCCAGCGCGGCCCAGGCCAGGGCCGGGACGGGACCCGGGGCGAGGGCGCGCCCCGCCAGGAGCGCGAGCCCGAGGGCCACGCTCACGAGGGTGGCTCTCCACCCGGAGCCGGGAACCGGATCGCCTGCCGTCATCACTGCGCGGGGACGGCCTCGATCGGAACGTCGAGGAGGCCGCGCTCCTGCCAGCCCTCCGCATCGAAGTGCCACCACTCGCTGCGCAGGACGGAGAAGCCCGAGGCCGCCATCGCCTCGATGAGCAGGTCGCGGTTGCGGCGCGCCACGCCCCAGGGGAGCGGCGCGTCGGCCGCGGCCGCGGGCTCGAAGGCATCGTGGGCGGTGGGCATCTCGAGGGGCGTCCCCGCGAGGTCGCAGAGCCCGACGTCGACGGCCATGCCGCGGTTGTGGCGCGAGCCCCTGGCAGGGTCGGCCACGTAGTCGGGATCGGGGATGAGCTCCCACATGCGCCGCTGCACGGCGTGCGGACGGTAGGCGTCGTACACGACGAGCGCGAGCCCGCGCCCCTCGAGCCGATCAAGGACCTCGACGAGCCTGGCCGCCGCGCTCGCTCGCAGGAGGGCGCGCGGCTCGGGGTAGAGCACCTCCCCCACGAAGTTGTCCTCGGTGCCGTAGCTGAGGTGCAGGGCGAGGCGGGGATCGAGCGAGCCAAGGTCGACCAGCGGGTCGTCGGTCGGCGGCTGCAGGGCGAGCTTGGGCCAGGCGGCCTGCTCCGAAGCCCCCCCCGGAACCGGCTCGTCGAGGTCGACCGTCCCGCCAG
>WTJQ01000359.1 GCA_011524785.1 Planctomycetota bacterium
CCGGCTCCTGGCCGAGGAGAACGGAGGCCTCTACACCGAGGCGCTGTGAGTCCGGTCTCGGGACCTGGGGAGAGCGATCCGAGAGCCCCGGCCCTCGAGGCGGCTGGCGGGGGCCCGCTGCTGGTCTTCGACAGCGACTGCTCCCTGTGTCGCGGCAGCGTCCGCCTGCTCGTGCGCCTGGGCTGGCTCGAGGAGAACTCCACGGTCGGGATCGCAGCGCTCCCGAGAGCCGCGCGCGAGCGGCTGCTCGAGGCTGGCTTCGCGAACGCCCTCGCCGTCCTCGCTCCTGACGGCGGGATCTCCCTCGGCCTCCCGGCCCTCGCGCGCATCCTCTCCCTGCGCGCGCCGCGCGTCGCGCGCCTCCTCCAGGTGCGGCCGCTGGCGCCCCTGTTCCGGGCCCTCTACGTCCTGGTCGCGACGCACCGCCGGATCCTCGCTCCGCCCCGTGGCCCCGAGTGCGCCTGCGAGCCGAGCATGGCGGGCTGGGTCCCGCTCGCGGTGCAGCACCTCCTGGTCGTCGCGATCTTCGCGCTCCTCTGGCCAGCGCCCGCGCTCACACGCGTCCCGACGCTGCTGATCGTGGGGTACCTGGCCTGGGGGCCGCGCGATGGGGACCTCGGCAGGAGGCGCGAACACGCCGCGCACGTGCTGCTGGCCGGGGTGCTCGCGGCGGCGCTGCACCGCACGATGAGCCTGGCCGGAGCGGTGGAGCCGCTGCCCAGCTTCCTGCTCGCCATGATCCTCGTCTCGCGCCTGCGCGCGGTGCGCGCGCGTCTGCTCGGGCCGCTCGGGCCGAGTGCGTGAGGGGGACGCTCTCCGCGAGTCGGCCTCAGGGGGCCAGGCGGACCCGGGACCAGCCCTCGCCCGAGCGCTCGAACCGCAGGCGGTCGTGCAGGCGGCTCCGGCGGCCCTGCCAGAACTCGAGCGCGTCCGGGACGAGCGCCAGGCCGCCCCAGAACGCCGGGCGCGGGACCTCCTGTCCCTCGAAGCGTGCCTCGGTCTCGGCCACCAAGGCCTCGAGGGCCTGGCGGTCCTCGATCACCTCGGACTGGGGTGAGGACCAGGCCCCCAGCTGACTGCCACGCGGGCGTGAGGCGAAGTAGGCGTCCGAGCGGTCCGCCTCCCAGCGCTCGACGCGCCCCTCGATCCGCACCTGGCGGTGGAGGCGGGCCCAGTAGAAGCAGAGAGCGGCGCGCGCGTCGCCCTCGAGGTCGCGGCCCTTGCGGCTGCCGAAGTGGGTGTGGAACACGAAGCGCCCCTCGTCGACGGAGCGCAGGAGCACCATCCGCAGGGACGGGGCGCCGTCCGGCCCGAGCGTCGCGAGGGAGCAGGCGGTCGGCTCCTCCTCGTCGGAGCGAGCGTGGGCGTCCTCCATCCAGCGCGAGAAGATCGCGTAGGGGTCCGACCCGGCGGCGGCCTCCTCCAGCGTGTCCCCGGTCTCGTCGCGGCGCGTGTCGTGGTAGTCCTGGCTCATGGGGTGCTCGGGCGGGATGAGGAAGGAGGAAGGAGAAGGGCTTGGGAGTGGGTGCTGGGGGGAGGCTTCAGGAGAGCAGGACGCCGACGTGCGCCTCCACGCCCTCGGCCAGTCCGATCAGGTCGTAGCCCCCCTCGAGGCACGACACCAGCCGTCCGCCCGCACTCCTGTCCGCCTGCTCCCGGAGGCCGGCGGTCATCCGGGCGTAGGCCTCCGCCGAGAGCCTCATCGAGGAGAGCGGGTCGCGCTCGTGGGCATCGAAGCCCGCCGAGACGAGGACGAGCTCGGGGGCGAAGGCCTCCATGGCGGGGAGCACGCGCCCCTCGAAGGCCGCCAGCCAGGCGTCGTCACCCGTCCCGCCCGGGAGCGGGCAGTTCAGCGTGGCTCCCTCGCCGTCGCCGAGCCCGCGCTCGGAGGCGGCGCCGGTCCCCGGGTAGTGGGGGGACTCGTGGAGGCTCGCGTAGAGCACGCTCGGGTCACGCTCGAACAGGTGCTGGGTCCCGTTGCCGTGGTGGACGTCGAAGTCGACGATGGCCACCCGCTCGAGGCCGCCCTCGTCGCGGGCCGCCCGCGCGGCGAGGGCGACGTGGTTGGTGAAGCAGAATCCCATGGCGAGCCCCTCCTCGGCGTGGTGCCCCGGCGGGCGGACCGCCGCGAACGCCGCGTCCAGGTCCCCGGCGAGGACGCGCGCGGTCGCCTCCAGGACCGCGGCGCTCGCGGCGCGCGCGGCCAGGGGCGTCGCGGCCCCGCCGTTGGCGTCCGGGCTGTCCACGAAGGCCGCGCCCTCGAGGAAGGCGCGCTCCATGCGCACCAGGTACGCAGCGTCGTGAACCGTGCCCAGGGTCTCGACGGAGGCTGGTTCCGCCCGACCGTGCAGGAGCTCGTCCCACTGGCCGCTCTGGCGCAGCCGCTCCTCCACGGCGGCCAGGCGCTCGGGGCGTTCCGGGTGTCCCGGGCCCCCCGCGTGGGCTCCGCACGCGGGGTGGGTGTAGAGGCCGACCCGGCCT
>WTJQ01000421.1 GCA_011524785.1 Planctomycetota bacterium
GGCCCGAGTCTAGCGGTCGCCCCGCGCATCGCCGGTGCATCGGGCGCTAGAGTGCCCGGCGGGCCCGACGTGCCAAGCGCCCGGGGATCCCGCCCCGTCGCAGCCCCGTCCCGGACGCGCCCCGAACCGCCATCAGAGAGCCCCTGTCATGAGCTCGGTCCAAGAAGACTTCCCCGCCACCGTTCCCGACCAGCCCGAGCTCGTGTCCTGCACGCGGGAGGGGGACCTCGTCACCCTGCGGATCGAGCGTCCGGACGTCCTCAACTGCCTCTCCTTCCCGACCCTGAAGCGCTTTCGCACGCTTCTCGCCGAGCTGGCTGGCGACCTCAGCGTCCGCTGCGTCCTGATCACGGGCGCGGGGGAGAAGGCCTTCTGCGCGGGGGCCGACCTGAAGGAGCGCCGCACCATGCCCGTCGACCTCGTACCGGAGTTCGTTCGCAACATCCGGGCCCTGATGGACGACGTGGAGGCGCTGCCCCAGCCGACCATCGCCGTCGTGAACGGCTTCGCGTTCGGCGGCGGGACCGAGCTGATGCTGGCCTGCGACCTGCGGGTAGCAGCGGATGACGCCCGGTTCGGACTGACCGAGGTGACCCTGGCGATCATCCCCGGCGCGGGGGGGACCCAGCGCCTCCCTCGGCTGGTGGGGAAGAGCCGGGCGAAGGACCTGATCCTGACCGGCCGCCGTGTGGACGCCACCGAGGCCCACTCCATGGGGCTCGTGAATCGGGTCTGTCCCTCGGCGGAGCTGCACGACGAGGCCCGGGCCCTGGCGGCGCAGATCGCCGCCAACGGGCCCGTCGCCGTGCGTGCGGCCAAGCGGGCCGTGGACCAGGGCACCGAGGCTCCCCTCGAGGCGGGCCTCGCCATCGAGGCGGACTGCTATGCCGAGGTGATCCCCACCCAGGATCGCCTCGAGGCCCTCGCGGCCTTCGCCGAGAAGCGCAAGCCCGAGTTCCAGGGCCGCTGAGGCCAATCCCGACCCTCGGACGACCGAAAGGAGTAGGCATGGGGGAGTGGCTCGATCTCGCTGGCGCCGTGGAGCTCCTCGGTGCGCCCGAGGAGACCGTGGCGCGCTGGGTGCGCCAGGGGCTGCTGCCCTGCCGCGGCAGCCTGCCGAGCGTCCGCTTCGAGCGCTCCGCGCTGCTCGCGTGGGCGCGGGAGCGCGGGCTCCGGCGGGGCGCTGGCAGCCACGCCTCCGCGAGCTACGAGGACGACCTCCTCGCCGGCGCCGTGGCCCGTGGGGCCGTCGGCCGCGCCTCCGCCAGCGACTCGGCGGCCGCGATCGAGGCCGCCCTCCAGCAGCTGGGCATGCTCTCGGAGGAGGCCCGGGTCGACCTGCGGGACGAGGTGCTGCGCAGGGAGCGGATGGCGAGCACCGGGCTCGGCCACGGCGTGGCGATCCCGCACCCGCGTCGGCCTCCGGGTCGCTGGGTGGAGGAGCCCACGGTCAGCCTGCTGTTCCTCGAGCCCGCCGTGGACTGGGCGGCGCTCGACGGGGAGCCGGTGCACACCGTCCTGCTCCTCCTCTCCCCCTCGGTCCCCGTCCACCTCGAGCTGCTCACGCGCGTCTCGATGGTCCTCCACGATCCGAGCACGCGCGAGCTCCTCGCGCGGGCCCCCGCACGCGAGGACCTCCTTGCACGGCTCCGACAGCTGAGCCGGGAGAGCTGATGGTCGAGGGACGCTGGAGCCACGCTGCGCCCCTGCGCCGGGTGCTCGACCTGATCGATGCGCGCGAGGAGGCATGGGCCCGCATCTTCCCCACGGCGATCGGGGTCGGCCTGCTCGCGGGGGGGGCGGCCCTCGGCCTCCATGCCGGCACGCACCTCCTGCAGGACCTGCTCGCGCCGCTCATGGACGGCCCGGCGGTGCTTGCGCTGCCCGCGCTCGGTGCGCTCGCAGGCTCCTGGGTCGTCGTGCGGCTGCTGCGTGAGCCCCCCGGACACGGGGTGCCCGAGGTGGTCCGCGCCGTGTGCCGCGAGGGCGGCCGGATGCACCCGCGCTCGATCGTCTCGCGCTGGCTCGGCAGTCTGCTGGCCGTGGGCTCGGGGGGCTCGGCGGGCCTCGAGGGGCCGATCGTCCACTCCGGCGCGGCCATCGGCGCCTTCGTGGGGGAGCGAACTCACCTGGACGATCGCAAGCGCGGCATCCTCGTGGCCTGCGGCGTGGCCGCGGGCATCGCGGGGATCTTCAACGCGCCGCTGACGGGGCTCGCCTTCAGCATGGAGATCGTCCTCGCGGAGGTCAGCGCGCTCTCGCTGGCTCCGGTGGTCCTCGCGGCCGCCGTCGCGGCGGCGCTCGCCCGGTCCGTGACCGGGGACTCGCCCGCGTTCGAGGCGCCGATGGAGCTGTCGCTCGGTGCGCTCGACCTTGCGCTGTGCCTGGCTCTCGGCATCGCCTGCGGCCTCGTGGGAGTCGTGCTCACCCGGGGGATCCGCCTGACGCATGGGCTCGGGGAGCGCCTGCGACTTGGGAGGC
>WTJQ01000233.1 GCA_011524785.1 Planctomycetota bacterium
CGGGCGACCAGCGCCATCACGAGCAGCAGGACGAGCAGGGCCACGAGGGTGGCCACGAGCTCCTGAGCGCCGATCCAGGCCAGGGGCGCTCTCACGAACACCCCTGGTCCTCCCGCGGGAGTCGGCCGAGGTGTCCCTCGACCGCCTCGAGGGCATGGCGGGCCTCGACCGCGTCGACGCGGAGCCACGCCATCGCCACCGCCGTCTTCACGTGCCCCTCGGCCGCCTCCAGGAGCTCGGCCGCCCGCTCGCGCGAGACGGGACCGAGCTCACTCACCAGCCGGAGGCCACGGTCGACCAGCTTCACGTTGGCGCGCGTGTCCACGTCGACCATGCGCCCTCCGTGGACCTTGCCGAGCTGGACCATGGCCAGCGTCGAGAGGGCGTTGAGGGCGAGCTTGGTGGCGGTGCCGGCCTTCATCCGCGTCGACCCCTGGACAGGCTCCGGCCCGCACAGCAGCCGGATGGAGACGTCCGCGGTGGAGGGGACCTGGTCCTCCGAGACGCAGGCCATGAACACCGTGCCGGCCCCGCGCGCGCGGGCCTCGTCCAGAGCGCCGTGGACGTAGGGCGTCGTGCCGCCCGCCGCGACGCCCAGGCAGGCGTCGCCCGGTCCAAGGTCGAGGTCCTGGACGGCACGCGCCCCGGCCTCGGCGTCGTCCTCGGCTCCCTCCACCGCGCGGGTCAGGGCCGTGGGCCCGCCCGCGATGGCGGCGACGAACTGCTCGGGATCCGCGCCGAAGGTGGGGGGCAGCTCGGAGAAGTCGAGGGTCGCGAGGCGCCCGCTCGTTCCCGCGCCGACCGCGAGGATGCGTCCGTTCGCGCCCAGCACGCGCGTGAACAGGCGGACGGCTGCGGCGATGGCCGGGCGCGCGGCCTCCACCGCGGCCACCGCCTGCGCGTCCTCCTCGGCGAGGCGCTCCAGCCCGTCCTCGATCGACAGCGCGTCCAGCGGAGGCCGCGTGGCGTCCAGCTGCTCGGTGAGCAGATGACCTCGGTCCTCGACGCTCATGCCTCGCCCTGGGCCCCGCGCCGACGACGGAGCCGCTCGCCCGGCTCCCACATGCGGCCCGGTGCGAGCGACAGGCCTCCGTCGATCACCAGGCACTCCCCCGTGACGTACTCGGAGGCACCCGAGAGCAGGTGCAGGCACTGCGCCGCGACCTCGTCGGCGTTGCCGAAGCGGCCGAGGGGGACCTTCGCGCGCATGCGCTCCTCGACCTCCGGGTCGGGCCAGAGGTTGCCCTTGGCCCCGTCGGAGTGGAACGGGCCCGGAGCGATGGCGTTGACGCGGACGCCGTGCTGAGCCCACTCCGCCGCGAGCGTCCGGGTCATGGCGAGCACGCCTGCCTTGGCACTGGCCGAGTGGACGACGCCCGGCATGCCCGTCCAGGCGTAGGTCGCCACGACGTTGAGCATCGCTCCGCCGCCGGCGGCGATCATGTGGCGTCCGGCGTACTTGCTGCAGGAGAAGGTCCCGTCCAGGACGATCCCGAGGACCGAGCGCCACGCGTTGTGGGAGAGTCGCTCGGCCGGGCAGACGAAGTTCCCGGCGGCGTTGTTCACGAGCAGGTCGATGCCGCCGTGCTCCTCCACGAAGCCGTCCATGGTCGCGCGGACGTCAGGATCCTGCCGGACGTCCAGCACGCGGGCCCCCGCACTCCAGCCGCGGGCCCGCGCCTCCTCCAGGAAGGGGGCGTGGTGCTCCTCCGAGCGGGACACGATCGTCACGTGCGCTCCGAGGGCCGCGAGGCCGCGGCTGATCTGCAGGCCGAGCCCGGTCCCTCCACCCGTGACGAGGGCGCGCTGTCCCTGGAAGGCACGGTCGGGCAGCCACTGAGCCGAGGCCGGCAGGGAGTCGCTCGATTCCATGCCAGCAGCCTAGTCCACGCTGGTCGTGGGACCGAGTGCGGGCTCACGGCCAATTGGGCCGAAGGGCTCGAGCGCTCGCAGCGCGTGGGGCTCGTTCCGCCGTCATCAGGGCGGGGGCGCGTCGCCCGGGAGGAGAGCGAACTCGAGGCGCTGGTCGCCGGCGGGCCTGGCCTCCTGAGCGATCGCCACGACGGGCTGGCCCAGCGCACGCGAGAGGGCGACCTCGAGCAGGGCAGGCTCCAAGGGGGTGGGGCCCGTGACGGTGAGGACGGGGTCCTGGGACTGGTGCGCGGCGGAGGGCGCCTCCGCCTCGGCCGAGGCCGGGGCCACGAGCACGCTCGCCCCACGGGAGATGCCCACCCCGCCGACCGCGAGGCCCAGCGCTCCGATGCCCCCGAGGACGACCAGGCCACCGACCGCCAGGAGGGAGCCGAGCCCGCCGAGGGCGCCGCCCTCCGCGGAGACGCCGCGCAGGGCGACGCGCAGGAGGCCTCCAGCTGCGCGGAGGAGGAGCAGCAGGCAGCCTGCGGCCAGGACGAGCGGGAGCACGAGCGGCAGGAGGAGGCGGAGGCGGACCTGCTGCGCATGGCGGTCGCGGACGCCATCTG
>WTJQ01000288.1 GCA_011524785.1 Planctomycetota bacterium
CTGCCGCTCAGACCTCGTGCTTGCCGGCGGCGAGCTCCCCGGCGAGCTCCCTGGTGAGGTCGCGCGGGCCATAGCGGCCGGAGCCGCCGAGCTCCTCGGCGATGCGCAGGAGGCGGTTGTACTTGGCCACGCGCTCGCTGCGGCAGGGAGCGCCGGTCTTGATCTGCCCCGCTCCGGTGGCGACGGCAAGGTCGGCGATGGTCGTGTCCTCGGTCTCGCCCGAGCGGTGGCTGATCACGCAGCGGTAGCCCTTGCGGTGGGCGAGGGCGATCGTGCTGAGGGTCTCCGTGAGCGTGCCGATCTGATTGACCTTGATCAGGACCGCGTTGCCGGCCCCGCGCTCGATGCCCTCACGGAGGCGGTCGACGTTGGTGACGAAGAGATCGTCACCCACGATCTGGACCCGGTCCCCGATGGCCTCGGTGAGCGCGACCGTGCCGTCCCAGTCGTCCTGATCGAACGGGTCCTCGATCGAGAAGATGGGGTAGCGGTCCGCGAGGTCCGTGTACCACTGGCAGAGGCCGGCGCTGTCGAGGGTCTTGCCGTCGATGGTGTACTTGCCGTCCGCGTAGAACTCACTGGACGCGGCGTCGAGCGCCAGCTTGATGTCCTTGCCCGGCTGGAGGCCGATGGACTCCACCGCGGTCATGATCAGCTGCACGGCCTCCTCGTTGGACCCGAGGTTGGGCGCGAAGCCGCCCTCGTCGCCCACGGCGGTGTTCAGCCCGCGCTTCTTGCAGACGCCCTTCAGGGCCTGGAACACCTCGGCGCCCACGCGCAGGCCCTCGCGGAACGAGGTCGCGCCCATGGGCATGATCATGAACTCCTGGATGTCGACGTTGTTGTCGGCGTGCTCGCCGCCGTTGACGATGTTCATCATCGGCACGGGGAGCACGTGCGCCTGGGCGCCGCCCAGGTAGCGGTACAGGGGCTGTCCGGTCTCCTCGGCCGCGGCGCGCGCGACCGCCAGCGAGGCGCCGAGGATGGCGTTGGCGCCCAGGCGTCCCTTGTTGGGGGTCCCGTCCAGGTCGATCATCAGCCGGTCGACGCCGCCCTGGTCGAGGGCGGGGTGCCCCTCGAGGGCCTCGGCGATCTCGCCGTTGACGTTCTCGACGGCCTTGAGGACGCCCTTGCCGCCGTAGCGCCCCTCCTCGTCGCGCAGCTCGCAGGCCTCGTGGATGCCCGTGGAGGCGCCCGAGGGGACCGCGGCCCGACCGAAGGCTCCGGACAGGAGCTCGACCTCGACCTCGAGGGTGGGGTTGCCGCGGGAGTCCAGGATCTCCCGCCCGTGGACATGGACGATGTCGCTCATGGCGCTCGCGATGCTAGGGCGGCGCCGGGACGGGGGAGAACCTCAGGAATCCCCGGGCCCGAGTGGAACCCCGTCCCGGAGGAGGCTCTCTCCAGGGCCCCCCCAGGAACCTGCGGTCGAGGGCTGGAGCCCCGGCGCGGGGGTACCATCCTCCGTCGAGGTTCGCGGCCGCGCCCGCCGCGCACCCAGGAGGCCCTCCGTGCGTCGCGCCAAGTCCCTGCCGAACCTGCTCACCCTCGGGAACGCCTTCCTGGGGCTGCTCGCCATCTCCAAGGGGATCGACGCCCTCACGGCGACCGACCCCGCGCTCTTCGCCCGGCACTTCGAGTCGGCCTGCTGGTTCGTCCTGGGCTCGCTCCTGCTGGACGCCCTCGACGGACGCGTGGCCCGCATGACGGGGTCCTTCAGCGACCTGGGTGCGCAGCTGGACAGCTTCGCCGACGCCATCACCTTCGGCGTTGCGCCCGGCCTGCTGGCCAAGATGCTGCTGGAGCACCACGGCGTCCTGCACGCTCGGCTCAACTTCTTCGCGGCCGCCCTCTACGCGCTCATGGCCGTCCTGCGCCTGGCGCGCTTCAACGTGGAGAACGACCACGACGAGGAGCACCACCGCTCCTTCTCGGGGCTCCCGTCCCCGGCGGCGGCCGGCGTCCTCGTGGCGACCATGCTGATGTCCCTCACGATCACCGGCTCCATCGAGGGGACCGGCTCGGAGACGACCCTCGTGGGCCAGGCCCTGGCCGGCATCCCCGAGGAGACGCGAGCGAGCCTCGCTGCCGGTCTCCGCGTCGTGACCCTCCTGATGCTGCCCGTCCTCGGGCTGCTGATGGTGTCCCGGGTGCCCTACAGCCACGCCTTCTCGGCCCTCGTCGCCGCGCGCGGGCGCTGGGCGATGGTGCGCCTGGTCGTCCTCCTGCTGGTGCTCTACGTGGCGCCCGTGCCGACCCTCTTCGCCCTCGGCTGGCTGTACTTCGGCAACGGCCTGCTCAAGGCCGCGCGCGGCGGCGCGCGGGGTCCGGTCGCGACCGGACGGGAGGCGGCGTGAGCGAGCGCGTCGTGGCCGCCGTCGCGCTGGGGTCCAACCTTGGGGAGCGCGAGCAGCTCATGAAGCGGGCCCAGTCCCTGCTCGAGAAGCTCGAGGGGGTCGTGCTCCTGCGCCGCTCGGCCTGGCACGAGACCGCGCCCGTCGGCGGGCCCGCGGGGCAGGGTGCCTACCTGAACGGCGCCGCGCTGCTGGAGACGACCCTCGCGCCAGCCGACCTGCTCGAGGCCCTGCAGGGGATCGAGGCGCGCCTCGGGCGTGACCGCGAGGCAGAGGGACCGAACGGCGCCCGGCCCATGGACCTGGACCTGCTCTGGCACGGGGACGCCAGCCTCGCGACCGCGGCGCTCACCCTGCCGCACCCTCGGCTCGAGGAGCGCCTGTTCGTCCTGGAGCCCCTGGCGGAGATCGCACCGGACCACGTCCTGCCCGGCTGTGGCCGCACCGTGGTCGAGCGGATCGAGGAGCTGCGCTCCGCAGCCAGCGAGGCGTGAGCTTCACCCTGCTGGAGAGCGTCGCGGCGGCGCGTGCTCACTGCGCCGAGCGCCGCGGCGCTGGCGTCACGCTCGGCTTCGTCCCGACCATGGGCGCCCTCCACGAGGGGCACCTCGCCCTCGTGCGCCGCGCCGCGGCCGAGTGCGACGAGGTCGTGGTGAGCGTGTTCGTGAACCCCCTGCAGTTCAACGACCCCGGCGACCTCGAGCGCTACCCGCGCGACCTCCAAGGGGACGCCGCGCAGGTGCGCGCCGCGGGGGCCACGATGCTCTTCACCGGCACGCTCGCGGGCTTCTTCCCGGACGAGCTCGGACCCGACGGCGCGCTGCCTCCCGAGGCCCACGTGGCCCCGGGCCCCTGCGCCCTCGGCCTCGAGGGGACGCACCGACCGGGTCACTTCGAGGGCGTGGCCACGATCGTGGACCGGCTCTTCGACGTAGTGACCCCCGCGCGGGCGTACTTCGGGGCGAAGGACTATCAGCAGTGCCTGGTGGTGCAGGAGCTGGCGCGGCGCCGTGGCGCGCCGGACGTCGTGGTGTGCCCGACGGTGCGTGAGGGGGACGGGCTGGCCCTGTCCTCCCGCAACCAGCTCCTCTCCGCGGAGGAGCGCGAGCGCGCGCCCGCCCTGGCCAGCGGCCTCTTCGCGGCCCGCGAGCTCTTCCGGTCCGGGGTCCGCGAGCCGGGCCAGCTGGTGGCGCCCATCGAGGCCGCGGTCGAGGCCGCTGGGTTCGAGCTCGAGTACGCCGCCGTGCGGGACCCCGGGCAGTGGACGGCCGAGGAGCCGCAGGCGCCGCTCGAGCGGGCCGTCGCGCTCGTCGCTGCCCGCGCAGGCGCCGTGCGCCTGATCGACAACCTCGACCTGGGGGAGGGCTGACCCTTGGACGCGGTTCGCATCGAGGCTCCGGCGAAGGTCAACCTGGATCTGATCGTCCATGGCCGTCGCCCCGATGGCTTCCACGAGCTGACGACCACGATGGTCCTTGCGGGGGTCCGGGACGTGCTCGAGCTGGGGCGCGCGCGCAGCGCGGGCGTGACCTGCGAGGTGGACGGGCCCTGCGCGACCGAGGACGTGCCGACCGACGCCCGTAACCTCGCGGTCGCCTCCCTCGAGCGCGGCCTCGCGGTCCTGACCGCGACGGGGTCGGCGCCGCAGGGGGTCCACCTGCGACTCACGAAGAGCGTGCCCGCCGGCGCGGGACTCGGGGGAGGCTCGAGCGATGCCGCCGCCGCGCTGCTCGGGCTCGAGCGCCTCGCCGGTCGCGAGCTCGGGCCCGTGGTCCGCGCCTCCATCCTCGCGGACCTCGGGAGCGACACCGTCTTCTTCGATGCGGCCGGGCGGACCGGAGCCGGACTCTGCACGGGGCGGGGGGAGCGGGTGCGGAGCGCCCCGTCCCCGAGCGGCTGGTGGGCCGCGCTGCTCACGCCCGCGGTGGTCGTCCCGACGGGCCCTGTGTTTGCCGCTCTCGATGCCGCGCCCTGGACCCCCGGGACGCCGACGGCCTTCGAACCCGTCGACTGGGCTGCCCTGACCCCGACCGACGCACGCGCCCGCCTGCGGAACGACCTCGAGTCGCCTGCGCTCGTGGCGGCGCCGGGGCTGCGGTCCTGGCGTGAACTCCTCGACGAGCGTGCTCCCGGGGCCTTCACCCTCTCGGGGAGCGGGTCGTCGTTCTTCGCGCCGTGCGAGAGTCGGAGCGCGGCCGAGACGCTGGTCGCAGAGGTGGAGGGCGCCGCGGCGGGGGCAGGACTCGAGCTCCGCGGCTCCTGGGCCGTCCCGCTCGGCTCCGGCGTCCTGGCGCAGGACTGAGGGCTCCACGGCTCGAGGTCCCCGGGCTCGCGAGGCGAGGGACGGCGATCGCCCGCTACGATCCAGGCATGGAGCACGCGCTCGTCGTCGGCACCGGTGCGGTGGCACAGGCCCTGGTGCCTGCCCTGACCGCTCGCGGCGTGGCGGTCGCCCTGCGCAGCCGCTCCCCCGAGCGGGCTGCCCGCCTCGCGGCTGCCACTGGCACCTCCGTGCAGGAGGGCGCGCTACGCGGCGGCACCCTGCTCCTCGCCGTGCCCGACCGTGCTCTTGCCGAGGTGGCCCAGGCCAGCGCGGCGAACGGCGACGCTCCGGACGTTGCGCTCCACCTCTCGGGCTTCCACGACGCGGCCGTCCTGCAGCCGCTGGCGGATGCCGGCGTCGCCACGGGCTTCGCGCATCCCCTGGGCTCGTTCCCCAGCGGCGGTCCGCCCATCCCCACACGGCTCACCTGGTGCTGCGGGGGAGCGACTCCGGCGGCTGCCGAGGCCGCGATGCGACTCGTGCAGGTGCTCGAGGGCAGGCCCCTGCCTCTCGGGCCCGGGCCCCACGCCAAGGCGGCATACCACGCGGCGGCCTCCCTCGTTGCGGGTGGGAGCGCGGCCCTGCTCCAGCTGGCCGAGGAGCTGGCGGGCCCCGAGGTGCAGGAACCCGAGGCGCTGCGGCAGGGCCTGTGCGACCTGCTGGCCTCGATGCTCGCCAACGCGCGCGCGACCGGCCCGGCCGCCGCCCTGACGGGCCCTGCGGCCCGCGGGGACGAGGCGGTCGTGGCGGGGCACCTCGAGGTCATGGGGACCGAGGCGGCCCAGGTGTATCGCTCCCTCCTCGAGCCGATGCGGCGCATGGCCGCTGCGCGCGCCGAGGCGGAGAGCTCGGGGCGTCCTGGGGCCGAGTAGACTCCCTCGCCCATGGCGATCGTCACTTCGTTCCTGGCCGGGGACTGGAACACCCTCACGCGCCGCGCCCTCCAGCAGGCTCACCTCGCGGACCTGGTCGAGCTGCGCATGGATCGCGTCGGCCATCCTGGGATCGACGCCATGCGCGCGTTCTTCAAGGAGTGCCCCAAGCCGGTCATCGTGACGGTGCACGGCCCCGAGGCGTTCGGGGGCTTTCGCGGCTCGGTGGACGAGCGGCTGCAGCTCCTGCGCGACGCCGCCCTGGCCGGGGCACGCTTCGTCGACATCGACTGGACCCTCTCGCTCGAGCTGGGGGAGGTCGAGCCTCCCTGCCACCGCATCGTCAGCCGCCACGAGCTGGACGGCACGCCCGAGGACCTCGAGGCCCTCGACGAGGAGATCCGCGAGGTGCTCTACGAGGGCGACGCGGTCAAGCTGGTCACGCACGCACGCTGCACCGAGGACGGGCTGCGCATGCTGCGCTACCTCCGCGCGGCGCGCGGGGGCACCGTCGCGTTCTGCAGCGGACGGGCCGGCAGCTTCACACGGGTCCTCGCCCCGATCTTCGGCTCTCCGTTCACCTACGCCGCTCCCGCCGTCATGCCGGGCGAGGACGCGCTCGAGCCGACCGCGCCCGGGCAGCTGCGGGTCGGAGAACTCCTCGGGATCCTGCCGCCTGGCGGCCTCTCCCACGAGACCGCCGTGCTCGGGGTGGTCGGGAACCCGGTCCACACCTCGGCCTCGCCGTTCGTCCACGGGATGGCGCTCAAGCACGCGCACCTGGACGCGGTCTACGTGGCCTTCGAGCCGCACGACTTCGATCGCTTCCTCGACCTCGCGGACGACCCCGTCTACCGCGGACTCTCGGTCACGGCCCCGTTCAAGCAGGACGCCTACCGCCGCGCGAAGCAGGTGGATCAGGAGGCCAAGGCTGTGGGCGCTGTGAACACCCTGGTCCGGCGCAACGACGGGAGCTGGTCGGGGACCAACACCGACGTGACCGCCGTTCGTGAGTGCGTCGAGCGCGCCTTCGGCCCCTGGTCCAGCGAGCCCGGTCGACCGGTCGCGCTGCCCCTCGCGCGGGTCCTCGTGCTGGGCTCCGGCGGCGCCGCCCGCGCCGCGATCGGCGCGGCTCGCCGACTCGGTGCGACCGTGGCCGTCGCCGGGCGGGACCCCGGCCGGACCCTGGAGCTCGCCCGCACGATGGAGGCCCAGGCCGTGGCTTGGGAAGCAGTGGCCGAGACGCCTTACGACGTCCTCGTCCACTGCACGCCGGTTGGCTCCGAGGCCACGGCCGGCGAGGGGGAGCCGGAGCTCGTGATCCCCGCCGAGTCGATCCGCCCCGGCAGCCTCGTCGTCGACGCGGTCTACAGGCCGCTCCGCACCCCGCTGCTCGCCGCGGCCCAGCAGAGGAACTGCCTCTGCGTGCCGGGCGCCGAGTGGTTCGTGCGCCAGGCGGCGGCCCAGTTCCGCCTGTTCACGGGGCAGGAGGCGGACGATTCGCTTCTGCGCGCCTCGTTCGAGGGAGCGCTCAACCAAGGCGCCGGGGGCGCGACGCGCGCGTGAGCGGGCGCGTGCTCGCCCTGCTCGGCCTGCGCTGCGTGGGGAAGTCCACCCTCGGCCGAGAGCTGGCAGGGCAGCAGGGCTGGGCCTTCGTCGACCTCGACGAGGTGCTCGCCGAGCAGGAGGGACGGCCGGACGCGGGCTCGCTGCTCGCGGAGGTGGGGGAGCCGGCCTTCCGGGACGTCGAGGCACGCGCACTGGAGAGCGTCCTGGCGGAGGCGCACGCCCGATCCGAGCCCACCGTCCTGGCGACGGGTGGGGGCGTCGTCGAGCGCCCGGCCAACCGCGCGCGCCTCGCGGGGTGCGCCTGCGTCTGGCTCGAGGCGCCGGTCGCTCTGCTGCAGGAGCGGCTGCGGAGCGATGGGGCGCAGGCGCGTCCCTCCCTGGGCCCGGGCGGTGATCCGTCCGCCGAGCTGCCGGGCCTCCTGGACCGGCGGTCCCCTTGGTACGCAGAGCTGGCCCACCTGCGCCTCGAGGTCGGGGCGCTCGACGTCCCGTCCGCCGTGGCGCGCCTGGCCAGTGAGGCGGCGCCGCTGCTGCGGTGAGCCCTCTGCGGGCGCGGTAGCAGGGTCGGCCCTCGAGGTCGCCCGGATCCAGGGCTCCGGCTGGATCAGGGCCGTCCCTCCTGCCGATGAAACTCCTGAGAACGCGCGCAGCCGGTCGCTGCGAGCGGACTAGGATCCGCATGACGATGCCTCGAGCCCGCAGGAATGGACGCCAACGCCCGGGAACGGGTCCGGCTGCCCTCCTGCCTGGGCTCCTCGCGCTCCTCGGAACGGCCCACGGGGCCCTCGCCCAGCCCGGCTCCGGGCCCTGGGGCGGCTGGGCGGCAGCCCTGCCGCGGTTCGAGCTGGCCCTACCCGCGCTGAGAGCCCAGCAGTCGCCGGCCCGTCCGGTGGCGGCGATCCTCCAGGGCCTCGCGCCCGCGGGGGTCGAGGACCCGCTGGTGGCCCTCGTCCGCCTGGATCCCGCCGCCCTGGCCGAGCGCCTGCCGACCCTCCTCGAGGATCGGCCGGGGCTCGCCCTCAACGCGCTCCTGTGGCGCGCAGGCAGCTCCGTCCCGAGCGGCCTGGGCTCTGCACGCACTGCGCGCCGCGGCGAGCAGCGCACCGCGTTCCTGGACCTGCTCGGCTCCGAGCTGGCGGGCTCCCCGGCTCGGCGCGCCCGCGTCCTCGTCCACCTGACCGAGCTCGTGCGCTCGTCCCGCTCGGCCGTGGCCCTGCGCTGCGCCGGCTTGCGCTGCGCTGCCGAGCTCGAGCTCTACGAGCTGACCTGGCTCCTCGAGGCCGCGCTGACGGACGGCGACGAGCAGGTGCGCTTCGTCGCCAGCCAGGCGCTGGCGAGCCTCTACGGCCGTCGCTTCGCCACGCCCGAGCGCTGGTCGGAGTTCCTTGGCGAGGTCCCCCGGGCCCTCGCGCCCGTGCTGGCCGAGCAGCTCCGCGCCCTGGAGGAGGAGCGCCGTCAGCTCTACACGGAGCTCCTCGCTGGGGAGCCGGCGCGCGCGATCGGCATCCTCGAGGCGGGCGAGCCCGACCCCGTCGTCCGCCGCGAGGCGGCGCGCCAGCTGAAGGCGGCCGTCATCGCTCAGGACCTCGACCTGGCGCAGGCCTTCGAGGCCCTGCGCTACGCCGCCGAGCGCGAGCTGGACGAGGTCACCTTCGCGGCGCTCCTCGGATCCGCGGTCGACCTCGCCCTGATCACCGAGGGCGACGCCGCCGAGCCGGCCGCCCTCATCCAGCTCGCGAAGGTCGTCGCGGACGCCGGCCGCACCGAGCTGTTCGGTCCTCTGCTGCGCGTGATGCCGCGCCTCGCCGCCGGCGGCTCGGGAGGCGGGATGCTGCAGGCGACGCGCCTCCTCACCGGCGTCCTCGGGATGGCCCCGGCCAGGGATCGCGATCGCTGTGAGCGCGCCCTCCAGGACTGGAAGCTGGCAGCCGACGCCGCCCCCGGCTCGATCAGCGACGGCCTCGCCGCGAGCGTGGGTCGGCAGGTCCTGCCCCTGCTGGCGGATGCCGAGGCCGAGAGCGCCCTCGCCACGGCCGCCGCGGCCGTGGCGCCTCTCGTCCTGCGCGGTCAGGAGCTGATGGAGTTCCTCGCCTCGCCGGCGGCCAGCCCGGAGCTCCTCGCCCAGCTGTGCGGCGTGGTCCCTGCTGCGCTCGCCACTGCCGACGACGCTGGAGCCGGCCAGCTGCTCGCAGCGATCCAGCGTCTCGCCGCCCATCCTGAGGCGCGCGTACGCCGCGCCGCGATCGGCGCCCTGCTCGCCGAGCAGTCGGCGCCCGCGCTCACCCGCTTCGAGCAGCAGCCGGGCCTCGTGCTCGACGCGGCCCTCGCGCGGCTCGCGGTGGAGGAGGATGCCGCGGCCCGCGCTGCGCTCATCCAGCTCCTCGGGCGCCTGCCCTCGGCGGAACACCTCGGGCGCCTCACCAGCGACCCTGCGCTCGCGTCCCTGCGCGATCCTCAGCGTGTCCCCGCAGCTGCCCTCGAGGCCAGCCTCCGCGGGCTCGCTGGCGAGGACGCGCGTGCGCTCCTCACGGCAGCCGAGTGGGTCGCGTCCGGAGGCGAGGGGCAGGCCGCCCTCCAGCTCCTCGCGGCGCTGCCGGCGGGGCAGCTCGAGGCGCTCCAGCCCGCGGATCACGTGCGCGCGCTCGTCCTGGCCCACGGGCTGCGGCGGACGCGCGGGCGCGGTGCCCTGACCCCGGCGCTGCGGGCGCGCCTGCTCGACGTGCACGAGCCGGCGGCCGGAGCGGAGTGGCTCGCGAGCCTCCCGGGCAGCCACCTCCATGCGCTCCTCCTCGGAGCCGAGCTCACGGACGCCACCTCGGCGCGGCCGGACCCCGACGGAGCCCTCGCGGCCAGCGTGCTCGAGGGGTTCGCGCGTGCCGCGGCCGCGGCGGCGAACGAGACCGAGCCGAGCCTGGCCGAGGTCGAGCGCGATCGCTTCCGGTTCCTCGATCGCGTGGGGCGCCCTGGACCGGCGGCCGCTGCACTGGTCGCGCTGGTGGAGCGTCTGGCGCCATCGCTGGGACCGCTGACCTCCGAGGACCTGCGCGAGGGCGCTCAGCGCGTGGCCGCGCACCTGCCGGACGCCGCGCCCGAGGCTCGGGCCGCGACGGCGTTCCGCCTGCTCGAGCGCATCGTGGAGGCCGAGGCCTGGGGCGGCCTCCCCGCCGAGAG
>WTJQ01000055.1 GCA_011524785.1 Planctomycetota bacterium
GGCCTGGCTCGTGAAGAAGGGCGATGGCAGCCTCGCCATCACCGCAGCCCCCAACGCCGGCTGCCCCCTCGCGGACGGCGACACCCCCCTCCTGACCGTCGACGTGTGGGAGCATGCCTACTACGTCGACCACCGCAACGCGCGCCCGAAGTACCTCGAGGGCTTCTGGGGTCACGTGAACTGGGACTTCGTCGCGAGCAACTTCGCCGGCTGACCGCCCTCCGGCACCTCACGGAGAGAGGCCCGGCTCCCATGGGGAGCCGGGCCTCTCTCGTTGAGCCTCGTGGGTGGGCGACGGGGGCAGCGAGCGTGGATGCCATTCTCGCGCAGTCGCGCTGGACGGCTCAGTCCCTCGGCGCGTCACGCTGCAGCTTCCGCTGAAGCGAGCGGCGGTGGATGCCGAGCCGGCGAGCGGTCTCGGAGATGTTCCCGCCGCTGTCCCGGAGGACGCGCTGGATGTGCTCCCACTCGGCGCGTGCGAGGGACGGGGCACGGTAGTCCTCGGTGCTGACGCCCGGCGCGGGGCGGTCCCCCCGCTGGAAGGCCGCGATGAGGTCGTCCGCGTCAGCGGGCTTGGGGACGAAGTTGAGGGCCCCGACCCGGACGGCCTCGACGGCGGTCGAGATGCTGCCGTATCCGGAGAGGACCAGGATCCGGGTCCCGGAGTCCTCCTCATGAAGGGCCTGGACGAGCTCCAGCCCCGAGCGGCCGGGCATTCGGAGGTCCACGACCGCGTAGTCAGGGGCCCGGTAGGAGGCCAGGGCCACGGCCTCGTCGTAGCCGCCAGCCGTGCGGACCTCGAACCCGCGTGCGCGCAGGGCCTTGGCGAGACGCTCGCGGAGGACCACGTCGTCATCGACCAGGAGGAGGTCGCCCGGCTCGACGGGCTTGGGAGGGGTCGTGTCCAGGGGTGCCATGGCGGGATCGTAGACCCTCTGTCGCAGGTTCCGAGAGGAGATCCTCGGCCGAGGAGGTTCTGCGCCCTGGGTCGGGCCCGCAGGAGGGCCTCAGGCCACCCTGGGCGGCGCCTCAGGGTCCAGGGGGAGCCGCAGCCGCACGGTCGTCCCACGCCCCGTGGCGGACTCCAGGACGAGCTCGCCGCCGAGGCGCTCGGTCACGCTCCGGGCGAGGAAGAGCCCCAGCCCCATACCCTCCCCGACCTCCTTGGTCGTGAAGAAGGGATCCGTGGCCCGCTTGAGGCCCTCCTCGTCCATGCCCACGCCGGTGTCGCGCACCACGAACTCCACGCCGTTGGCCGTCAGGACGGCCGTGAACAGCACGGGGCGCCCCCCCGGGGTCGCGTCCACGGCGTTCGACAGGAGGTTCCGCAGGGCCATGCTGAGCGCCTCGCGCGGGACGCGGGCCTGCTGCTCCTCGACCGCCGCGTCCAGCTCGACCTCCACGCGGTCGGGGCTGGGGAACTCGTCGAGGGTGTCGTCGATGACCTCTCCGATGGCGATGCGGGCCCAGGTCTCCCCGGCCTTGTCGCCCGACTCGGTGCTCATTCGGTCGAGGATGCGGCGGCACCGTGCCACCTCGGTCCGCATCAGCCGCGCATCCTCGGCCTCATCACGAGTCTCCGGCCGGCTCGCGAGCCGCACCTCGAGCTCCTTGGCGACGACGGCGATGGTCGAGAGCGGCGTCGCCAGCTCGTGCGCGGCTCCGGCGGCGAGCGTGCCCAGGGCCTCGAGCCGCTCGGTGCGGGACTGGCGCTCACGCTCCCGCGCCAGCTCCTCGGTCTGGGCCGCCAGCGCGCGCGTCACGCGCGTGACGAAGTAGACCAGGATCACGAGCGTCAGGGAGAGTGCGACCGCGGTCCCCCACGCCACGAGGTCGGGCCGCTCGGCGAGCGCCGGGAGCGGACGGTGGGTGAAGACCAGCACCGTGAGGCACACGGCGGTGAAGCCCGCGCCGGCGAACGCCAGGGCCTGGGGCAGCAGCACGGCCGCCATGACGATGTGCACGGTGAGGAACGCCGCGAAGGGGTTGGCGAGCCCCCCCGTCAGCTGCAGCAGGAACACCAGCAGGACGGTGTCCAGCACCATCACGAGCAGCTGCAGCTGCTCCTGGACGGCAGGGCTCGGCGGGTCGTCCCGGCGCTTGCGCCAGGCGTTCCACGCGTGGAGCGAGGCGTTCGAGAGGATCTCGGCCACCAGCACCAGGCTCAGCGGGAGGAGGGGCAGCTCGATCCCGATCACGAGGGAGGTCGCCCCGATCGTCGTGACCTGACCGAGCACCGCCAGCCAGCGGAGACCGATCAGCCAGCCCAGGCGCACGGCCCGGGGCTGCAGGGAGTTGGGAGCGTCCACGGGACGATCCTAGCCCCTCGGAGGCGATCCCTCAGGACCCCGTGGTCGAGTTCGCACCCTGGACCGCGTCGGCCACGGGGTGGCAGGAGACGGTGTGACCGGGCGCGACCTCGGCCGCGCTGGGCCAGGTGCTCCGGCAGCGGTCCTCCGCCAGGGGGCAGCGGGTGTGGAAGTGGCAGCCCGCGGGCGGGGAGATCGGACTCGGGATCTCGCCCGAGAGGGGCACGCGCTCGGCCCTGCGGCGGGGATCAGCGTGCGGGATCGCGGAGAGAAGCGCGCGCGTGTAGGGGTGCTGCGGAGCGTCGAAGATCTGGTCGGCGCTCCCGGTCTCCACGATCCGGCCCAGGTACATGACGGCCACGCGGTCCGAGATGTACTTCACCACCGAGAGGTCGTGGGCGATGAACACGTACGAGAGGCCGTACTCCTCCTGCAGGTCCTTGAGGAGGTTGATGATCTGCGCCTGGATCGAGACGTCGAGGGCGCTGACGGCCTCGTCGCAGACGATGAGCTTCGGCCGCAGCGCGAGCGCCCGCGCGATGCCGACGCGCTGGCGCTGCCCGCCGCTGAACTCGTGCGGGAAGCGGTTGGCCACGTCCGGGCGCAGGCCGACCCGCGTCAGGAGGCTGGCGACCCGATCCTCGAGCTCCCCCCGGTTGGCGAGGCCGTGCACCCGCAGGGGCTCGGCGATCGCATTGCCCACCGTGACGCGAGGGTTCAGGGAGGCGTACGGGTCCTGGAAGATGATCTGCAGGTCGCGGCGGAGCTCGCGCAGGCGCGCCCCGTCGAGCCCGAAGAGGTCCACCGGCTCCGCCTCCGGTGTCGCCCGATAGAGGGCCTGTCCGGCGGTCGGCTCGATCAGCCGCAGCAGGGAGCGCCCGGCCGTGGTCTTGCCACAGCCCGACTCCCCTACGAGCGACAGGGTCTCGCCGTGCCCCACCGTGAAGTCGAGTCCGTCCACGGCCTTCACCTGACCGACGACGCGGCTGAGCAGCCCCTTCCGCACCGGGAAGTGCTTCTTGAGGCCGCGCACGTCCACGAGAGGCGACCGCTGCTCGCGCTTGCCACTCACCGGAGCGCCTCCGCCTCCTCGAGGTGGTGACAGGCCACCGTGTGCTCGCCCCCCTCCTCGAGGGGGGCCAGGGGCGGCACCTCCTGAGCACAGCGCTCGGTGGCGATGGGGCAGCGCGTCCGGAACCGACAGCCGCTGGGGAAGGCGTTCGCGGAGGGCACGATCCCAGGGATCGTGACCAGCCGCTCGCCCGGCCCCGCCAGGTCCGGCAGGGAGCGGAAGAGGCCGATGGTGTAGGGGTGCCGCGGACGCTCGAACAGGGTCTCCACCGAGGCGTACTCCACGACCTTCCCCGCGTACATGACCGCCACCTTGTGCGCCGTCTCGGCCACGACCCCCAGGTCGTGCGTGATGAGCAGCACGCTCATCCCCATCTCCTGCTGGAGCTCTCGGATGAGGTCGAGGATCTGAGCCTGGATCGTCACGTCCAGGGCCGTGGTGGGCTCGTCCGCGATGAGCAGCGAGGGGTCGCAGCTCATGGCCATGGCGATCATGACGCGCTGCCGCATGCCGCCCGACATCTCGTGCGGGTAGTTGTCGACCCGCGTCTCGGGGGACGGGATCCCCACCTTGCGCAGCATGTCGATGGCGTGGGTGCGCGCCTCCTCGGCGCCGATGCCGCGGTGCAGCATCACCGCCTCCATGATCTGATCCCCCACCGTGTAGACGGGATTCAGGGCGGTCATCGGCTCCTGGAAGATCATGGCGATCTCGTTGCCGCGGATCCGTCGGAACTCCTCGTCCGGGACGGAGAGCAGGCTCTCGCCACGGAAGAGGATCTCGCCGCCCTCGACCCAGCCCGGAGGGCTCGGGACCAGGCGCATGACGGACAGGGCCGTGACGCTCTTGCCGCTCCCGGACTCGCCAACGACGCCCAGGGTCTCGCCGTCGTGGATGGCGTAGCTGACGCCGTCGACGGCCTTGGCGGTGCCCTCGTCCGTGCGGAACCAGGTCCGCAGCTCGCGCAGCTCGAGGAGGGGCGTGCGGCCCTCGCGCTTCGGTTCGATCTCCACGACGCCCGGCCTCAGATCTTCATCTTGGGGTCCAGGGCGTCGCGCACCGCGTCGCCCACGAGGTTGTAGCAGGTCACCGTCACGAAGATCAGGACCCCGGGGAAGAGCTGGATCCACCAGTTGGCGGGGTTCTTGCTCTCGTTCACGAGCGAGCCCCAGCTCGCCTCGGGCGGGCGGATACCGAAGCCCAGGAAGGAGACCGCGGACTCCGTCAGGATGCCGGCGGCGACGGCGAACGCCGCGCTCACGAGCACGGGGCCCATGGCGTTCGGCAGCACGTGCCGGAAGATCGTACGCGCGTCACGGAAGCCCAGCGCGCGCGCCGCGACCACGAACTCCTGCTCGCGCAGGCGGAGGAACTCGCCGCGCACGAGGCGCGCCACGCCCGTCCAGCGGATCAGGGCGATGACGATCACGATGGCGAAGATCGGGCTGATCACCTCGGCGGGGATGAACGCCATGGTCATCAGGATCAGGAAGAAGGCCGGGATCGCCTGCAGGATCTCGATCAGCCGCATGATCGCGGTGTCGATCCAGCCGCCGAAGTAGCCGGCCACGGCGCCGAACACGACGCCGATCACCGTGAGCAGGAAGGCCGAGAGGATGCCGACCGTCAGGCTGGTGCGTCCTCCCCACACGAGGCGCGCGAGGAAGTCCCGGCCGAGCTCGTCCACGCCGGCCAGGTGCCGGCTCGGGTGGTTCCGGTGCGGCTCGCCGTAGCGCACCTCCACCGGGGTCAAGGCCGCCGTGAACGCCCCCGTCCCCTCCTCCTCGACCTTGGGGCCGCGCAGGTAGCGGCCGTCCTCGTCGATCGACGCCCACCACCACCACGTCGGGGGCCGGAACTGCTCCTCCTGGTGGGTCTCCGCCAGGCCGTAGGGGATCGGCGGGAAGGTCGGCAGGTAGGTCCAGTCCGTGGCGCCCAGCTGGTGCCCGGCTGGGAGAGCGATCAGGCTGCCCCCGGTGAGGCCGGCCTTGTAGGGGCCGTTCTGGTACAGGCTCTCGCCCGGCCCCATCACGCCGAACCAGGCCGCGCCGGCCAGGGTCGAGGCCCCCAGGACCCCGAGGGCCTTGCGCCGTCGCCAGCGACGAATGGACTCGCGGTCCCCGCCCAGGAGCACCCGGTTCAGCAGCGGGTTCCAGACCGGCCAGCCCACCAGCAGGAGCCACAGGCTCATGAAGAAGACCTCGAGCCCGCTGATGGCGTCCCACAGCGGGTAGCTGCGGTGCGCGACGAGCTTGAGGCCGCCGCGCCAGGGCGCGCGTGGGTCGAAGGCGCGCGCCATGGCGACGAACTCCTCCGCCTGGTCGCGGCCCTCCTGGAGGGCTCGGAGCGAACGCGCCGGGTCGCCCTCCCAGGAGGCGGTCGCGCGCTGGATCCGCTCCTCGATCGCGGAGAGCGTGGCCCGGACCTCGGCCTCGCTGCCGTCCTCCGGCAGCATCGAGCGGATCAGGGCCGCTCGCTCCTCGAAGGCTCCGATCTCCACCTCGAGGGCGGCCAGACGCGTCTGGGGTGCCGCAGCGTCGCCCAGCGTCCCCGCGGCCTCGAGCTTGGCCCGGTAGTCCTCGTCGTCCTGCTCCGCGAGGCGGACCATCCCGCCCGTCACGGGGCGCAGGGAGCTGACCGCGGAGGTGAACGCGCCTCGGTCGACGCCCTCGAAGGCGAAGGGGCGATCCCCCGCCAGGAACGGTGCGAAGATCGCGGTGCCGTAGAGGAGGGCCAGGACGGCCAGCCCCCACTTGAACAGCTGGCGCTTGCCGAGCTGCTCGAAGACGAGGTCCCAGTAGTCCTTGCTGTAGCGCGGACGCGCGTCCGCGGCGGGCTCCTGCTCACTCATGGCGGATCCTCGGGTCGACCAGCGAGTAGGTGATGTCGGAGAGCAGGATGCCGACCTGGGTCATGACGCCGACGAGGATCGTCGTGGCCATGATGATGTTGAAGTCGCGCTTGAGCAGGCCGTCGAAGGCGTAGCGCCCCATCCCGGGCACGTCGAAGACCTTCTCGACGATGATCGAGCCGCCGATCAGGACCGGCAGGACGCTGGCCAGCAGGGTCAGCACGGGGATCATCGAGTTGCGCAGGGCGTGCTTGTAGATGACCTTGTCCTCGGAGAGGCCCTTGGCCCGCGCCGTGCGGATGTAGTCCTGCCGCAGGGTGTCCATCATCCCCGCCCGCATCTGACGCGAGAGGTAGGCGAGGCTGCCGTAGGTCATCGTCAGGATCGGCAGGAGGGCGTGCAGGATCGTGTCCCAGGCATAGGCGAGGGGCGCGAGGTCCGCGGCGTCCTTGTCGTGGAGGCCCACGACCGGGAGCAGGTCGAGGCCCGTCCGGCCGAACGAGAGGATCAGCATCAGGCCCGCCCAGAAGGTCGGGATCGCGAACAGCACGAACAGGACCACCGTGACGATGCCGTCGCGGCGCTTGCCGTGGTGGCGCGCGCTGAAGATGCCCAGGGGCAGGGCGATCAGGTAGCTGAGCAGGACCGAGGCCAGGGCGAGCGGGACGGTCACCTTCAAGCGGCGCACGATCTCCGGGGCCACCGGCTTGTCCGACTGCATCTCGCGGCGGAGGTCGCCGACCAGGAGGCCACCCCACCAGTCCTCGCCCGTGTTGCGGACCCGGTCCCCGCCGTTCGTGTAGTACCAGCCGAACCACGCGCGCAGCTCCGCCAGGTCCCCCACCTGCTGCCGCCGCGCCTCCTGGACCTCAGGCGTCGCCCTCGCGGCCCTCGGGAGGACGTCCAAGACGCGGCGCACCGCCGCCGACCGGCTCCCCACCGACGCCTCGAGGCGATCGAGCGCGGTCAGGAGCGGGGGGACGCCTGCGGGCCCCGCGGAGCCCAGGGTCTCCGCCGCGGCGGCCCACGCCTCGCTGCCCGCACGATCGTCGAGGAGCGCTCGGCGCGCCTCGTCGAGGCTCGCCGCCAGGGCCGGGTCCGTCCCAGGGACGTGATCGATCGGGAGGGGGACCCCCTCGAGCGCGACCGTCCCATCGGGCAGCTCCACCTCGTCGGTCTTTCGCTCGGTGTAGGGGCTGGAGAGCCACGGGACCCCGTCGCGGTCGAGGTTGAACGGGCCGAGGTAGTCGAAGAACTGGACGACCAGCGAGCGGTCGAGGCCATGCTTGCGCCGGAACTTGTCGACGCGACCCTCCACGTCCGAGTTCTGCCCCAGCTGCCCGCCGGTCCCCGCGCCGATCATCACGGTCGCGGGGTCCCCCGGCGCCGCGTGGAAGATGACGAAGACGACGAAGGCGATGCCGACGGTCGTGGGGACCATCAGCAGGAGCCGACGCAGGACGAAGAACAGCACGGGGGGAGGGGCGCGGCGGTGGGGCCGGGCTCAGCGATCCAGGGTCGCGCGCGTGCCGGCGACCTCAGGGTCGACGTAGTGCCAGCGACGGATCACGTAGCCCGGGTCGGGCGCCACGATCTGGACCCCGCGCAGCTGCTTGTTCATCGCGAACTTGCGCGGGACGTTGTACATGAAGATGTACGGCACGACCTCGTCGTAGATGCGCTCGTGCATCTGCTGCCAGATGAGCTGACGCTTCTCGAAGTCGAGCTCCTTCTGGCCCGCGAGGATCAGCTCGTCCAGGACCGGGTCCTGCACGCCGGAGTGGTTCGACGACTCGATGTCCTCGGCCCCCCACTTGCTGTGCCACAGCTGCTCGGGATCGGACTCGAGGTCCGGGACCCAGGCCAGGTTGCAGGCGTCGAAGTCGCGCTTCTTGATGCGGTCCAGGAAGGTGGCCCACTCCAGCTGCTCGAGGGTCAGCTCGATCTGCAGCTCCTCGGCGAGGACCTCCTGCAGCGCCTGCCCGAAGTTCTTCGAGGCGTCGTTGCCCGAGGGGTAGCTGAGGGCGATGGACAGCCGGACGCCGTCCTTGTCGCGAACGCCGTCGCCATCCCGGTCGTACCAGCCGGCGGCATCGAGCAGCTCGCGGGCCTGCACGGGGTCGACGGGCCGCGCCTGCACGTCGTGGTTGTAGGCGGCGCTGCTGTACGGGAAGGGTCCGGTCACCCGGTTGGCCAGTCCCTTGTAGTTCTCCCGCCGGTACGCCTCGAAGTCGAAGACCAGCTCGATCGCCTTGCGGACCTCGACGTCCCGCAGCTGCGGGCGGAAGAGGTTCCAGCCGGTGTAGCCGTACGAACCGCCGTACTTGAAGCCCTTGTAGAAGCCCTCCGTGAAGGTCTCCGAGCGGGTCCGGGCCCCGAAGTAGTCCTCGCTCTTGACGCGCTCGAAGAAGTCGAGCTCGCCGTTGAGGAGGGCGTTCATGGCCGTCTCGTCGTCCTCGATCACGCGCCAGCGGATCGTGTCGACGTAGCCGGCGCGGGCGTCGTCGAAGTAGAGGCTCTTGCCGGTCTCGTCGGCGAAGCGCTCGGCCTCGACGTAGGCGTCGGTCCAGGCGGTGACGCGGTAGGGCCCGAGGCCCACCCACATCATGTTGGCGGGGTGGTTGTTGATGAACTCACCCTGCTGCTCGAGGGTGAACTCCTCCTCGTACGCGACGTTGTCGGGGTCCGCCAGGTCGTAGACGTGGCTCGGGAGGATCGTCATCGAGAAGCCGATGGTCCCCTCCGCGAAGGCGTACTGACCCTCGTAGAAGAACCGCAGGTTCAGGTCGTCGAGGACCTCGCAGCCGGTGATCTTCTCGAACTGGAAGCGCTTCTCGTCGCAGTCCACCGCCGGGTTGGCGTAGATCGACCAGGAGAACTCCACGTCCCGGGCGTCCAGGGCCTGGCTGCCGGCGGGGTGTCCCTCGGTGGGGTGCCAGAGGACACCGTCCCGGAGGCGGAAGTGGAAGACGGTGCCGCGCTCGACGCGCTCCACGGCGTCCCGCGGGACGACGATCGAGCCGACTGCGGCGATGGGGTTCCCGGGAGCCTCGGCGGTGACGCGCCAGCCCCCGTCCTCCTCCGTGACGACCCCGTAGACCACGCTGCGCTCGATCTGCTCGGGAGCGCCCTCCGCGGCGCCCTCGTTGCGGACCGGCACGAGCTGCGACAGGGCCATCACCTCGGCGGACGCGCCCGCGCTGAGGACCAGCATGTCCTCGGCCGACCAGGCCTCGGCCAGGGAGGGCCGCATGTCGTGCTCCTCCCAGTCCTGCTGGAGCAGCGTCTCGTGGGTCTCGTAGAGCATGCGACGGGTGTAGGAGGAGTTCTCCGTCGCGTAGTTCATGTGCTTGGGCAGGCTCGCCTGGTGGACGATGACCCGACCGCCGTACAGGGGGTCGGAGCTGCTCGGCCCCTCCGGGTGGAAGGAGTCCACCGGGGCCGGACCACGAACCGGCATGCCCGCGCTCTGGTCCGCGAGCACGGTCTCCTCGACCGCGTCCTCCGCGGCGTCGGTCGCGGGCTCGGCGAAGGGGCTCACGCCGGACGGGAGGGGGCCCATCGGCTGAGGCACGGCGTAGACGGCCTGGCCGCCCCCACGACTCAGCCGCGCGCTGATCCCGCCGGTGCTCACCTCGAGCTCGTTCAGCTCGGAGCGGTCCATGAAGTCGGCCAGCTCCTCCAGGTACGCGACGGTGTCCTCGGCGGAGGGTGCGGCCTGGGAGCTCGTCCCCGGCGTCACCCGCTCGTAGGACCCCCCACAGGAGGCGGCGGTCAGCAGAACGAGGAGGCTGGCGGCCCGACCAAGCGTGGGCGCATGCTCGGAGGTCTACCGACCCTCCATGAGCCTGTGGAACTCAGGGCGCCACCTGGGGGAGCCATCGCCTACCTCTGCGCGCTGACGCCGGGACCCGAGATCCTGGAGTGTGCCAGTGGGGAGACACCCGCAGCCCCGGACTAAGAGCCAGGAGGGGACGAGCCGCGGCCGGACGCGGGCAACGCCGCGGTCGTGGCGGAGGTTCCAACACACACCGTGTATGGAAC
>WTJQ01000634.1:0-7194 GCA_011524785.1 Planctomycetota bacterium
CCCATGATCCGCCCCGCTGCCGAGGCCCTCGCTCCGGGCCACTCCTACGACGTCTGCGTCGTGGGCAGCGGTCCAGCGGGCGCGACCGTGGCGGCCGAGCTGGCGGACAGCGGCCTGGAGGTGCTGGTCCTCGAGTCCGGCGGCACGCAGGTGACGGCCCGGGGGGATGCCCTCCGCGAGGCCTCCAGCACGGGCCTGTGGATCAAGCCCTGGTCCCGTGAGCGCGTCCTGGGGGGCGCGTCCACGACCTGGGCCGGCCTCTCCAGTCCCCTCGACGACGCGGACCTCGCTCCGCGCCCCCACCTGGGCGGCGTCGGCTGGCCCCTGCCCCAGGCCGAGCTCGAGGGCCTCTGGGAGGAGGCCGCTGCGCGCTATCGCTTCCCCTCCGCCGCCCGCTTCGGGGCGGAGGGCTTCGGACGCCTGCGCACGAAGGGCGACCTCCAGCCCGCCTGGGAGGAGCTGGAGGAGAAGGTCTTCCTCGCGGCCGCGGAGCCCCAGGACTTCGGACGGGAGCAGCGCGCCACCTGGGAGCACGCGCACGTGACCCTGTGCCTGGGCGCCTCGGTGACGGGCCTCGAGACCCAGGACGGGGGCGTGGTCACCAGCGCGCGTGTCCAGGACGCGAGCGGGGAGCAGCACGATGCGCGGGCGCGGGCGTTCGTGCTTGCCTGCGGCGGGATCGAGAACGCGCGCCTCCTGCTCGTCTCGCGCGATGCGGACGGCGTGGCCCTCGGCAACGCCCACGATCAGGTGGGGCGCTGCTTCATGAACCACCCCAAGAGCTACGCGGGCACGCTGCGCTTCCGCGAGCCCGTGCGCTCGGCGCCCTACTACTTCGGGTGCATCCACGAGGGCTTCGCCGGCTACGCGGGGCTACGCCTCCCCACCGCACGGCAGGCGGAGCTCGGCCTCGTCAACAGCTACGTGCGCCTCGAGCCGCTCTTCCCCTGGAGCGACAACCCGGGGATCGAGGCCCTGGTCACCCTGGTCAAGCGCATGTCGGCCGTCATGCGCGCCTTCCGCCGGAGCCGCCAGGACGAGGTCGTCGAGCTGCGGGACTACGCGGAGACCGGGGACGACTCCGAGGTGCAGAACGCGCGCAAGTCGTGGCTGGACTGGGTCCGGCTCGCGGGCACCGTGGTCGCGCACCTGCCGGGCGTCCTGCACTACCTCTCCTACCGTGTGACCCGGCGTCAGGCGCCCATCCACCGCGCCCGGATCCGGGCCTTCATGGAGATGGAGCCCTCGCTCGAGAACCGGGTGACGCTCGGGGAGGGCGTGGACGCCCACGGCACGCCGCTGCCCCACGTCCACCACGACGTCAGCCCCCGCGACCGCCGCTCGATGGTGGCCGTCTACGAGGCCCTCGCGCGGGACCTCGAGCGCACGGGGCTCGCGACCCTCGAGGAGCCCCTGACCGACACGGACCCCTGGCCCATCGACCAGGACGCCTCGCACCACATGGGCACCACGCGCATGGGGACCGACCCCGCCTCGAGCGTGACGGATCCCGACCTGCTCGTCCGGGGAACGACCAACCTCTACGCTGCCGGCGCCTCCTCGTTCCCGACCTCGGGCTGCGCCAACCCCACCTACACCATCGTGGCCATGTCGATCCGCCTCGCCCGACACCTGCGCGCGTGCCTCCAGGAGGAGGGCGCGTGACGCTCGAGCTCGTCGTCGTCGGCCTGGGGAAGCGGGTCAAGGAGTGCGCCCTGCCCGCCATCGCGGCGGCCGGGGAGGCCGTGACCGTGCGCAGCGTGTTCGCCCGCACGGCGCGCGAGGAGCAGGTGGGCGGCCGGACGCTCGCGGTCCGCGCCCTCGACACGCTCACGCGCGAGGACCTCGCGGATGGCCCGACGGTCTACGTCTGCGTGCCCAAGACGGCGATCCCCGCCGTGCTGGAGCGCCTGGCAGCCCTCGATCCTGGTGGCTGCGACCTGCTCATCGACACGCCCGTCGTGAGGCTGCGCGACTTCCGAGCCGTGCGGCTGCTCTCCGCATGGCGCAGCGTCTCGGTCGCTGAGGACTGCGCGCGCCTGCCTTGGCTCGCTGCGATCCGCGCGCTGGAGGAGGACCTCGGCCCCCTGCAGGCCGTCGCCTTCGAGCACGCGGCCTACGCCTACCACGGCGTGGCGACCGGCCGGGCCCTGGCCGGGGGCGGCCCGCTCGAGCGCGCGCAGCGACGCCGGGCCGAGGGCGGGAGCCTCCGCAGCCTCCACTACGCACACGGCCTCGAGGTCGAGGTCCTGGACCCGCGCGACTACTCCACGGGGCGCGTCCTCGCGCGATACGAGCGGGGCCTCGCCTCCGACCGCCCCATGCGCCACGAGGACTGCACCGCCCTGCGGCCCGAGCTGGATGCGGAGGGACGCGTCACCGCGATCGTGGCCGGAACGCACACCCTGCCCCTCACTCCGGCCGAGGCCAGCCTCACCGCGGGGGACCCGACCGGAGCGACCCTCGTCCAGCGCCAGGAGGCCATGAAGCGGGTGGGCTTCCTGCGCCTGCTCCACGAGCTCGCGGCCGGCGAGCCGGGCTACGCCCTGATGGACGGCCTCGAGGACATGGTGGCGGACCACCTGCTCGAGCGCCTGGGCCGCTACCGCTCGAGCCCGTGGACCAGCCCACGCTCCGGCCTGGCGCGGGGCCTGTTCTCGCTCGCCTCGCGCCTCGGCGGCTGAGGACGACCGAGGCCTGCGCTGGGAGCCCGGCCTCGCCCTCAGTGTTCCTCTCCGCCGGCCTCGCTGTCAGCGTCCCTCGCTCAGCGTCCCACTCTCAGCGCGGAGCCCAGTCCGCGGGACGACGCCCCTTGCGGAAGCGGCCGAAGCCGAAGGGCACCGCCTCGTAGTCGGCGGGCAGGGGAACGGCGGCTCTGGCGGGGATCGCGTCCTCCATGCCGAGCAGCCAGTAGCACGCGTTCACCCACGCGCGCCGAAGGCCCTCGCTCGTGAAGTCCTGCGCGGAGCCGATGGTGGAGGTGACGACGCGCTGCACCGCATCGCCCACGGGCCGCTCACGGGTCCAGAGGATCGGCATGCGGGGCTCGTTCTTCTTGCCCACGACGGCCGGGTCGGCCGGATCCATGCCCGCGACCACCTCACCCTCGAGCAGCACGACGGCGTCCTCGGGGAGCGCACGCGCCCGATAGACATCGGTCGGCCCGAACACGCCCTCGACGCCCCTCAGGATCGGGTGCGCCTCGGCTCCGACGGCGACCACGCCGCGCGTGGCCTCGGAGCCGTGCGCGCCGTGGTGCGCGATCCAGGTCTCGCCCAGCACCTCGCGGCCGAAGCCGCCGTCCCAGGTCCCGCCACCGCGCGTCGAGTAGCGCGCGAAGGGGCTGCCCGGGTCGCGGTCGTACTGGAAGGCGTGGGTCGAGGTCCGCAGCCCGAGGAGCGGCTTGCCCGCCTCGACGTGCGCCGCGAAGTGCCGCATGGCGCTGTCGGGCCACTCGCGGAAGCGCGTGAAGAGGACGACGAGGTCGGCGCCCTCGATCCGCTCCAGGCCCGGGGTGAAGACCTGGTCGTTCGGATCCACGCGGCCGCTCCCCGGGTCCACCGAGAAGAGCACCGTGCAGTCGAAGCCGTGCTGCTCGGCCAGGATCCGCGCGAGGGCGGGCAGGCACTCCTCGCTGCGGTACTCCTCGTCCCCGGAGATCAGGACGATGCGCTTGCCGCGCCCCGGGCCGTCCGCCCCCTCGAGCTCGATCCAGGGAGCCGCGACCTCCTCGGCGCACTCCTCCCGCTGCCGCAGCAGGGGCGTCTCGCCGGGCACCCAGTTGGCGGTCAGCATGACCTCCTCCTCGAGCACCTCCTCCCCCTCGACGACGAGGGCGAACTCGAGCGCCACCTGGTCGGCGGGGACGAGCGCGGGGACCGGGAGCACCACCGACCGGCGGTCGGGCGCCCAGCGGGCGGCCCCCACCGCGAGCTCGTCCTCGCCCTCGCGCCCAGGCTCAGCCACCGAGCGGTGGGCAGAGCCGTAGTTGCGGGTCCAGCGGTAGTTCCAGGTGCGCGCGGAGGCCTCGACCTCGACGCCCGCCGGGAGAGCCTCCGTGAACGACAGGCGGACGCCACCCTCGACGATGCGAGCACCCGTGAGGAGCAGGTCGTCCGCACCCGTCCAGCGAACGCGCTGGAGGCAGCCGTCGGCCCCGCCGGCCGGCCCCTGCCAGCCCGAGAGACCCACGGCGTAGACCTGGCCATCGGCCGGGTTCGTGCGCAGCCGCTGGATGCCGGCCGCGAACTGGAACGGCAGGCGCCACGCAGCCCCCTGGGCCAGGGGCCCGCTGGTGTCGATGTCGACCGGGTACATCCAGCCCTTGCCGAAGCTCGTGTGCAGGTGCAGCCCCGCAAGCGGCCCGAAGCGCGCGTCGTCCGCGAACAGCTGCCCGCCGCTGGACGAGTCGAAGCCCTGGGGCATCCACAGGACGGGCTGCTCGAAGTCCGTGCGGGTCCGCATCCCCGGGCGGTTGGTGTCGATCGCCGGGAACACGCCCATGAACGACCCTCGCGTCGCGCGCGTGATCTTGGAGGCGGGGATCCAGTTGCCCTGGTTGTCGCTGACAAGGGGAGTGCCGTCCGAGGCGAGCCCCATCCCGTTGGGCGTGCGCAGGCCCGTGGCCCAGACCTCGTACTCGGAGCCATCGGGGGCCACGCGCAGGATCGCGCCGCCCTGGTCGTAGTCGGTGTACTGCCCGCTCTTGGCGTACAGCAGCCAGCCGTCGGCATCGACCTGCAGGTCGAAGTTGAAGGCGTGGAAGGTGGCCGAGACGTCCGGGTCCGAGAACAGCCGCTCGACCTGGTCCGCCTGGCCGTCGCCGTCGTGATCGTGGAGACGCACGATCCCGTCGCGACAGGTCACGAGGATCTTGCCGTCGACCACCGCGAGCCCCATGGGCTCGTAGAGCCCCGCGACGAAGCGCGTCCAGACGAGCCGCTCGAGGCCCGCGTCGATCCCGTCGACGAGCCACACGTCGCCCCCGTAGGTGCAGACCGCGGCGCGCCCGTCCTCGAGGAAGTCGAGGGCGCTCGTGCGCAGCCAGGCGTTCCAGGGGTTGGAGTCCGGGAGGGTGAGGGTGTCGAGGGCGTAGCCGCCGTCGGAGGGTCCCAGCGCGCCGCGGGTCACCAGTTCCTCGTCCCACAGGCGGGGACCGCCCCCGAGCTGGTCCAGGGGGGAGGTCGAGAGGCCGCGATCGGGCAGGCTCGTCACGAGCGTCGCGAAGGCCGCCCGCTCGCCGTCCTCCTCACCCGCGAAGCGCAGCAGCTCGAGCTCGATGGGGTCCTCGGAGGCCGGGATCCCGAGCCAGGCGCGGTGCAGCCCCTCGGTCGCGCTGGCGCGCAGCTCGAGCCGCGTGTCCGCCATCAGGGCCACGGCGGCGAACGCGCCTCCCTCGGGCCCGAGCTCGGCGGACCAGACCGGCTGGCCCGCGACCGCCGGGAGCCGGTCCTGGAAGGAGGTCACGGCCGTCCGGTTCCTGCTGTCCTCCAAGGGAAGACTCAGGAGATCCAGCTCGAGCGGCTGCGCCCCGGGCTCGATCCAGAGGCGGTGCGTCACCACGGGCCGACCGCTGGATCGGTCGATGCCGGGCCGCTCCAGGACGCGGCGGCCCTGGATGCGCGCCTCCAGGATCGCGCTGCGTCCGTGCAGGTGGTGCCCGCGGTAGTCGAGCAGCTCCGCCGGCAGCGGGCCGCGCACGGGCTTGATGGAGGGCCGCTCCTCGAGGACGCCCCCGTAGCGCCACCCGTACCCGCCAAGTCCACGCAGGGGCTCTCCCTCGATCCGCGGGAGTCCCTCCCCTCGCTGGCGGAAGTGCTGCGTCTCGGAGAGATCGAGGAAGCCGCCGGTCCAGGCCGCCGGGGAGCGCAGCGTGTGGAGGTCGTAGGCGATCGAGGCGTCCTCGTCGAGTCGCACGGTCAGCGCGGCCCCGTAAGCGTCCCCGAGCTCGCTGGCGAGGGCGGGGCCGAAGTCCCGCTCCTGCGGGCCCTCGTCCTGCGCCAGGTCGTCGAGCACCCGCCCCTTGGGGAGCGAGGCGAGGTAGTCCCCCGTGACCTCGGCGTACTGGCTCGCGTTGCCCTCGCGCCAGAACTGCTCGCGGAGGTAGTGGATGACGTCGTAGCGCTGCTGGGGGGAGAGCCAGTCGTTGCCCGGCATGTCCCGGTAGCCGTGGGTCACGGTGAGGAACAGGCTGTAGGGGTCCGCGCCGTTCTGCAGGGGCGCCGTCGCGAAGGGGCGCGCCTGTGGGTTCGGTGTCCGGCGGCCGTCGGCACCGTGACAGGCGATGCAGAGCCCGCCGTAGATCTCCTCGCCGCGGTCGAAGGCCGCGTCGTCCCAGCCGCCGACCAGCTGCGCGTGGTCGACCTCGTCGAGCGCCACCGCCCATGCGGACCCCAGGCGGAGGTCGCGGGCCCAGTCGCGGAGCGCGATGCGCGTGGGGACGGGCTCCCCGCGCTCGAAGCGAGGCCGCCCGTCCTCGGGCTCGGGGGTCCACGACCACTCGGCGTCCGGGAACGGGCGCTCGCCCCCGCTGATCTCGAGGGCGTCGTCCTCGTCCAGGGCCCAGGCCAGGAATGCCGCCTCGTCGACCGCGCCCTCGAGGTCGCCGCCGAAGTTGGCGTTGGCCGCCCCGACCTTGAACACGAAGTCGTCGCGGTCGTCGGCACGGAAGTCGTCGGTCTCCGCCTCCAGCTCCCCGTCCACGAACATGCGCGCGGTGTCGTCCTCGACCACGAGCACCACGCGGTGCTCCTCCCCGTCGTCGAATCGGCTCTTGCTGGTGAGGGCGCCGACCCAGCCGATGTCGTAGACCAGCCGGCCACCCCGCAGGAACAGCGCCTTCGCATCGGGCACCCAGTCCCCCTCGGGAGGACACTTCGAGACGAGCGTCCCGCTGCCCTCGCTCCGGAAGCGTGCGTACACGCTGCAGGAGGCGCCCCAGTCGAGCTCCTGCGACTCCTCGCCGGGCTGCGTGCTCGCGCGCAGGCCCAGCTGCGCACCGGCCGCGAGCGCGATGCCAGCCACCGGCACCTCCTCGTCGCGCTGCAGGGTCCCGTCGCGCCAGACGCGCAGGTGACCGGGGTCCCCCGCGTCGTGGTCCCAGGCGAGGTCCAGGACGTGCCAGCCGCGCGTCGCTCCCGAGGCCTCGGAGGCGAGCGGGATGCGCGGGCCGCGCGCGAGCTCGACGGCTGCGTC
>WTJQ01000634.1:7294-10272 GCA_011524785.1 Planctomycetota bacterium
AGGAGGAGGAGAGCCAGCATCAGGCCTGCCCCCACTGGCCCTGGATGAAGCCAAGCCCCTCACGGGCGAGGGTCATCGGGTCGTCCACGAAGTCGCGCCAGATGTGGATGGCCGCCGCGAACTCGGGGTCCGCGGTGCCGAAGGCCTCGATCGTCAGCCACCCGTCGTAGTCCGCCGCGCGCAGGGCCTCGAAGGTCGACCCCCAGGCGACCTGGCCACGCCCGGGCACGCCCCGATCGTTCTCACTGATGTGCACGTGGCCGAGGGCGGTCGCGGCCCTCCCGATCGCGTCGGCGGCGCAGCGCTCCTCGATGTGCATGTGGTGCGTGTCGTAGTGCAGGGTCACGCTCGGATGGTCCGCGAGCTCGACGAGGCGCAGGCCCTGGGCCACGGTGTTCGCCAGGTAGCACTCGAAGCGATTGAGTGGCTCGAGGGCGAGCGTCACGCCCTGGGTCGCGGCGTGCTCACCAGCAGCGTGCAGGACCTCAGCGCTCCAGCGGAACTGGTCCTCGGTCGGACCGCGGCCCGAGAAGACCTTGAAGGCCGAGTGGAGCGGGCCGCACAGGACGTCGCCGCCCAGCGCGGCCGTCGAGTCGATAGCACCGCGCAGGCGCTCCAGGGCCGCGGCCCGCACGGCCGGGTCGGGACTCGCGGGATCGTTCTCGGGCTCGAGGCCCAGGCAGGTCGTCACCGCCGCCCCCGTCGCGCGCAACCCGGGCGCAAGGCGCTCGTAGTGAGCGGTGTCTCCCCCGCCGAGCGGGAGCTCCACGCCGTCGAAGCCCAGCTCGCGGAGCGAGGAGACGAGCGGCAGGTGCTCCTCGGTGACGAAGGCGGTCCAGAGGAGCAGGTTCATCCCGATGCGCATGCCTGCACCTTAGGCGCTGACGCGCTCGAGCGCGCGGCACCCGCGGGCGGAACGAACGACTGCCCGGTCCGCAGGGACCGGGCAGTCGAAAGAGCTTCGAAAGCCGCAGGCTCGAGGGGGCTCAGGAGAGGCCCGTCTCGACCCAGCGCCCCTCGCGGGCGCTCTCCAGGACCGCGTCGCAGACGCGCTGCGTCCCGAGCGCCGCGCGGAACCCGGGCTCGGCCGGCTCCCCGGCCTCGACGCCCTTCAGGAAGTCCGCCAGCGCGTTGATGAAGGTGTGCTCGTAGCCGATCGTGCAGCCCGGGACCCACCAGTGGTCCATGTAGGGGTGCTCGAAGTTGGTGACGTGCACCCGCCGCCAGCCCGCGAGGTGGTCGTCCACCTTGGAGCCGGTGTCGGTCCGCGTGTACTCGTAGAAGTCGAGGTACTGCGGGTCCTCCAGGTCGAAGCTGAGGGAGCCGTCGGCGCCGTTCAGCTCGAGGGTGTTGTAGTTCTTGCGGCCGCGCGCGTAGCGCGTGGACTCGAAGGTGCCCATGGAGCCGTTGGCGAAGCGCGCCAGGAACATGCAGGCGTCGTCGATCCCGACGGGCTGCACCTGACCGGTCTCCTGGTGGACGCGCTCCTTCACGAAGGTCTCCGTGGAGGCGACCACGCTGGTGATCGGGCCGTTGAGCCAGAGCGCCGTGTCGATCGAGTGGGCCAGCAGGTCCCCGGTCACCCCGGAGCCCGCCGCGTCCACGTCGAGCCGCCACAGGGTCGCGCCCCCCTGGGGCACGTCCTCGGCAATGGTCCAGTCCTGCAGATAGGTCGCCCGGTAGTGGAACGGCTTGCCGATGCGGCCCTCGTCGACCACCTGCTTGGCGAGCGAGATGGCCGGGACGCGCCGGTAGTTGAACCAGACGAAGTTGGGGACGCCCGCCTTCTCGACCGCCGCCGTCATGCGCTCGGCCTCCTCGACGTTCATGGCGAGGGGCTTCTCGCAGGCCACCCACTTGCCCGCCTCGGCCGCTGCGATCGCGATCTCCGCGTGGGTGTTGTTGGGCGTCCCGATGTCGATCAGGTCGATGTCGTCGCGCTCGATGAGAGCGCGCCAGTCGGTCTCGACCGACTCGTAGCCCCAGGTGTCCGCGAAGTCCTGGGCCTTGTCCTTGCTGCGCGCGCAGAGCGCCGCGAGGACGGGACGGTGCTCGAGCTCGGGGAAGAAGCGGCCGACCTTCTGGTACGCGTTCGAGTGGGCCTTGCCCATGAACCCGTAGCCGATCATGCCGACCCGGAGAGGCTTGCTCATCAGTTGCTCCTCGCGGCCAGGACCCCGTCGAGCCAGGTCTTGCAGCGCTCGGTGGCCTCCCAGGCGTCCGGCCAGAAGCACAGGTCGATGGTCCACCAGTCGTGGCCGGTGTCGACCTTGGCCAGGCGGTCGAGGATCGGGTCGAACTCCACCACGCCCTCGCCGAACGGCAGGTGCATGGAGGTCTCGTCCTCCCCATTGGCGTCCTTGTGGCAGGTGTTGTCCGAGTCGATCAGGTGGATGTGGTTGATGCGCCCGTCGAGACGGTCGATCAGCTCCACCTGCCCGCCGGGAAGGGTCTCCCGCTCGCCGTTGTGGCGCGCGCCGACGACCGCGCACATGTGGCCGTGGCTGGTGTCGTAGAGCACGCCGAAGTTGTCGTGCTGAACGGCGTCGAGGACGCGCAGGATCTCGGAGGTCTTGTTGAACGCGAACCCGGGCTCGAACTCCCAGGTGACGCGCAGACCGTGGTCCGCCGCGACGCGCGCCGCCTCGTTGAAGGCGCCCGTGACGCGGCTGAAGGCGGTGTCCTCGCCGACATCCCCCACCATGGTCGGGGGCTGGACGGTGTCGATGCGCACGGCCTCGATCCCGAGGTCGACGGCGAAGGCGCAGTTGCGCTTGAACTCGGCCAGCCAGGCGTCGGGGCTCTCGGCGTTGACCAGCTGCTGGCTCCATAGGTTGGCCGCCAGCCCGGAGAAGCCAAGGCCCTTCTCGGCCATGAAGGCCTTGAGGCGCTGACGGTCCTCCGCGCTCGGGTGGTCGTCGGGGCTCGGGTGCGGGGGGAACGCGCCGAGCTCGACGCCGTCGAAGCCGAGGTCACGC
>WTJQ01000236.1 GCA_011524785.1 Planctomycetota bacterium
CCCCAGCGCTCCTCGAGGGTCTCGAGGCGCTGCACGAGGTCCGCGATGCCGATGGCGGACTCGTCCCGCGCCATCTCCAGCAGAGCCGCTTCCAGGACGACGCGCCCGTGGGCGGGGAGCAGGCGGAGTCGCTCGCGCGCCGCCAGGAGGTCCGTCAGCCACAGCTCCGCCCGGGCCTGGCCGATCCGGCGCGCCAGCTCAGCGAGGGCCTCACGCTCCTCGGGGGTCGCCGCGTGGCTCGCGAGCTGCGGTGCGTTCGGGCCGCAGAGACCCGCCAGCACCGCTGCGCGCAGGTGATCGAGCAGGTCCGCGAGGACCTCACCCTCGCGCCCCTCGTCCGCAGGCAGCAGGCCGAGGACCCCAGCCTTGTCCCCGCGCGCGCACGCGCCGAGCACCTGGGCCGCGAGCCGGCTCCCTCCGTCGTCGAGGACCGAGAGGTCCTCCAGGGTCGGCCGCGCTGCGCGAGCCAGGACCTGGTCCGCGAGCGAGAGCGCGTCGCGCATGCCGCCGCGCGCCCGCCGGGCCAGCTCGCGCGTGACGCCGTCCTCGGCCTCGACGCCCTCGGCCGCGAACACCTCGTCGAGTCGCGCAGCGATCCGCTCCTCGCTCAGCGGCGTCAGCTTGAGCACCTGACAGCGCGACAGGATGGTGTCGAGCACGCGGTGCGGCTCGGTCGTCGCGAAGAGGAACTTGACGTGCGGCGGCGGCTCCTCGAGCGTCTTCAGCAGCGCGTTGAACGCCGACTTCGACAGCATGTGGACCTCGTCCACGAGGTAGATCTTGGTGCGCGCCTCCATGGGCGCGTACGCAGCCTGGTCACGCAGCGAGCGCACGTGCTCGACGCCGTTGTTCGAGGCCCCGTCGATCTCGACCAGGTCCGCCTCGGTGCCCGCGTCGGCCGCTTCGCAGCGAGCGCAGGCGTTGCAGGGCTCGGGGCCGGGCCCCTGCTCGCAGTTCAGCGCCTTGGCGAAGATGCGTGCCGTGGTGGTCTTGCCCGTGCCCCGCGGCCCGGCGAAGAGGTAGGCGTGACCGACCCGGTCTCCCTCGAGGGCGCCCTGAAGGGTGCGCTTGACCTCCTCCTGCCCGACGACCTCGGCGAAGGCGCCAGGGCGGTACTTGCGGGCGAGGACGACGTAGGCCATGCCCCCAGTCTAGCGGTGGGCTGGCGGCGATGCCCGTGCCGCGCCGCGGGCCGCGTCGCCGACGTGGGGCGTCCATGGAATCGGGACGCGTGGCTGGTGGCCCCCTCCGGAGGGGTGAGGCCAGCGATGGCGTCCCGGCCGGGGCACCGCGAGGCGAGGCAGCACCCGATCGAAGGAGCGGTGCTGGATTCGGGCGGAGCGGACAGAGGCGGCGTCCGTGGCCGGATGGACCGCGGGCCCGCCGGAGGACCCGGGCACCCCGCACATGGGACGACATCCTTAGGGCTGCTCCGTTCCCGGCCTGACCCGGTTCGAAAGCGCCCCATCGCAGGGGACCGGGCCCACCGCCGGGCCCGCGGGCGGCGCGCTCAGGACGCGCCGCTGGAGGGTGGCGGAGAGGGAGGGATTCGAACCCTCGGTGCCGTTGCCGACACACACGCTTTCCAAGCGTGCTCCTTCAGCCACTCAGACACCTCTCCGCGTGTTCGTTGGGTGCGAGGATGGCGGAGAGAGAGGGATTTGAACCCCCGGTGCCCAATGGACACTCTGGTTTTCGAAACCAGCCCGTTCAGCCGCTCCGGCATCTCTCCGTCGGGTGTCCCACGCGCGCGGGGCGCGCGGGTGCATGGTCATCCTCGCAGGTCACCCGAGCGGCCGGCCTGGCCACCCTGGGTGCGTTTGGTTCGAAAGAACGAGCGGAGGAGCTCTCGCGAGGCCTCGGCCCCGGGTCCGGCCTCGCCGAGGCAGCGATGGTTCGCGCCAGGGGTGTCGAGGACGGTGCCGAGGGAGACGCAGCCCCCGAACTTGGGGTCGGGGACGGCCCAGACGACACGGGCCACGCGAGCGTGGACCAGGGCGCCCGCACACATGAAGCAGGGCTCCACGGTGCAGTAGACGGTCGCGCCGGGCAGGCGCAGGTCACCGGTGCGCCGCGTCGCCTGCTGCAGGGCGAGGACCTCGGCGTGAGCCGTAGGGTCCCGGCGCACGCGCGTCAGGTTGTGGGCGCGAGCCAGCACGCGGCCGCCCTGGACGACGACGGCCCCGATCGGGACCTCGTCGCGCGCGGCCGCTGCACGGGCCTCGTCGAGGGCGAGCGCCATGAAGCGCGCATCCTCGTCGAGCCGGTGGGGCTCCTCCGTGTTGTCAGAGATCGCGGGGGGCATGGCTGGCGGGCCGCAGAGGGCCGCCAACGGCCCCGGGGGGCTATGGAGCGCGGCGGGCCGGGCCCGAGAGCCCGGGGCCCGCCGCGTGGGTTGGTACACCCGTCAGGATTCGAACCTGAAACCTCCTGATCCGTAGTCAGGTGCTCTATCCAATTGAGCTACGG
>WTJQ01000441.1 GCA_011524785.1 Planctomycetota bacterium
GTACCTGCGCACCACCGGCCGGCCGCGAGCCCTCTACGGTGCCGGTCGCGAGGCCTCGAGCTACCGAGGCCAGGACCTGACGCTCGCGCGCGCGTTCCAGCGCTGAGCGCGGAGGGGCCCCTCGGACGACCGGCTCGGCCGCAGGGCCGTGCGCCCCGGCGCCCCGGTGCCCCGGTGCCCCGAGGAGTCATGGGCGCCCTTGCGCCCCCAGAAGGCACAGACGCCGCTGGAGAACGCCCCAATGCGGCGGGGCGCCCCCCCAAGGAGGAGGGCGCCCCGCGAAGCGGCCACGAGGCCGCTCAGCCGACGATCACTGGAACAGGATCGAGAGGCCGTTGGTGAAGTTCGACACCTGACCCTGGTCGCGGTACCAGGTGGAGAAGTGCCAGGTCTCACCGGGGTTCACGCTCTGGACGCCGACCACCGGCCAGTTGGCCGAGAGGTCGATCCCCAGGTCGAAGGTCCCCATCAGGCCCGAGTTCTTGATCTGGCCCGGGGCGCTGAAGCGGCCGATCTGCCCGCTGAGGCAGAGGACGCCGGCGGAGACCGTGGCCGAGCCCTGATCGGCGCTCACGATGAACATGCCGAACTGCGAGGCCGGGAGAGACGACGCGGTCAGGGTCAGGTTGTTGGCCGTGACCGAGGCCGAACCGGACGCCGTGATGACGCCGGTCGCGCCCGTGCTGTTCGCGCTGGCGGAGCAGTAGGGCGTGCCGATACCGCCGCTGCCACCGTTCGGATCCGGGACCCAGGCGGCCCCAGCGACGGACGGCGTGGTCCCCGGCTTGAACAGGCCCAGGGTCGCGCTGCCGTTGTTGACCGGCGCGACGTCGCAGTCGAAGCGGAAGTTGTAGAGCGTGCCCCAGCGGATCGCGTTCGCGTTCGCGTTCTGGGAGAACGTCTGGGTGCTCCAGCTGACCATCCCGCTCGTGACGCTCGGCGTCCAGTCCGTGGAGGAGTAGGGCTCACCCGAGTGGTACGGGACGTCGTGGAAGCCAACGTTGGAGACGTTGGCGCCCGCCGGGACGGGGACGCTGAAGGCCCCGCAGGAGCGGTCCGAGTAGAGGTTGTGCACCGCGTACTCGTAGTGCCACGTGCCGTCCCCGTTGTCGGTGGCGTTGGAGGCCAGGATCAGCAGGCCGTCGTTCGGCACCATCACGTCGGTCGTGATCACCGAGGGGTCGTGGGTCGCCCAGGCGCGGATGGCCGGCTCCTCACGCACGGTGGCCCCGTTCCAGTTCATGTTCCAGCCGCTGTTCAGGTTGCCGCTACCGACGTTGATGCGGCGGTAGGAGGCGTTGTTGGCCTGGTTGCCGGACGCGGAGTCGTCCGGGGCGATGTAGTGGCCCTCGCCGTAGAAGACGGCGTTGGGGTGCGTCGCGGGGTTGACGTCCGCGTTCGCGACCTGGATCCGCTTGTAGATGGAGTTCCCGCTGGAGCCCTGGGCGGTGAAGGGGTAGTTGAAGGCGCCCGTCGAGGGGTTCACCTCGAAGCGCGGGCCCAGGCCGGACTGGCTGCCGTTCAGGGAGGAGCCATAGGGGTCCGAGCACCCGATGCCGAGGCGCGAGCCCGTACCAGAGCTCTGGCAGGTGCAGCACAGGCCCTGCTGGAGCGCGGTGAAGCCGTGCTTCAGCCAGGAGAGGCCCATCTGCTCGAAGCGGCCGTCCTCGTACCGGTAGATGTTCTGGCCGATGACGGGGTGCTGGTTCGTGCTGGCGATCCAGAGCAGCTCGGCGTCGCCGACGTTGCAGGACGTCGTGCCGATGGCGTACGCGCTGACACCGTTGTTGGCGCTGTACTTCGTGATGCCGTTCAGGTCCCCCACGATGACGTCGGCACCCGTGGCCGGGTTGGTGCAGCCACCGCTGCCGCCCGAGCCGCCGGCCGAGATGTCGAGGCTGCCGGAGCCGCTGGAGTTGCCGTTCCAGGAGCCGACCTGGACGAGGTAGGTCTGGCCGGCGACGGCGCTGATGCTCACGGACGACTGCAGGTTGCACGAGTCGTCGTTGCAGCTGATGGCGCCGCCGGTCGGGCAGCCGCCACCGTTGTAGACCGCGAGGACCGTGTCGAAGCTGGCGCCGCAGGTGCTCAGCGTGACGTTGGCCGTGGCCTGGGCCGTCCAGGCCCAGAACACATCGCGGCCCATGCCGGCGCAGGGCGAGTACGAGCTGTTGCTCGCGCTGGAGGTGTTGAACGAGTACGTGCCGTAGCCGGCGATCTGGGTGGCGTTGCCACAGTCGTCGGACTGGGCCAGCGCGCCGCCGGTCAGCAGCAGGGCGAGGGGGAGGATTCGCAGCATGGGAGAGTTCGGAGAGGTCGCGGCGGTCCTGGAGGGGTCGCCGGGACGATGAGGACGCACGGAGCGCCTACGGAGTTCCACCTCTCCAGTCTCCCCCCTGGCGGCTCTGCTGCCCACCCCCGTCTTCCGAGGAGTGTCCAGGAGCGGGGCAGCCCGCAGAGATCGAAGC
>WTJQ01000519.1 GCA_011524785.1 Planctomycetota bacterium
TACCGCGCACGCTGGTCGGGCTCAGCATCGGGCAGCACCACCTCGTGCTGGCCGGACGGGGCAGTGAGCAGGAGCTGCGGCTGCTCCGTGGGCCGCTGCCCGGCGCCTGGTCCGGTCTGGAGGGAGGGGCGCCCGGGCTCCACGCACGCTTCGATGGGCTGCCGCGGACCCAGCCGCTGGAGGTCACCGTCGTCCTCGCTCCCGGCGGGAACGAGCTCGACCGGGTCCTGCTCGATGGCCGACGCGTGGCCCTCACGGGACGCCGAGGTCGCGAGCCCGTGCTGCCCGGCTCACGCTTGGAGCTGCGCTCGCTCGCTCCGCTGCGGGTGATCGAGCTCGTGGTCGAGGGACGCCTGCTCCCCTGAGGCCTCGAGCCCGCGGGCTCCTGCTCAGGAGTGCGGGCCGGTGGCCATGCGGCGCGCGCAGGCAACGAGCTCCTGCTGACGAGCCGGCTCGAGTGCGGCGGAGCCGGACCGGGCCGCCGCGACGATCTGCTCCGTCGTGATCCCGAGCCGCGCGGCTCCGCGTGCATGGCTCGCGAGCTGACGCTCCAGGTCCGAGGCGGCGAGGCAGCCCACTGCGAGGAGCTCGCGCGCGGCAGGAGCGAGGCCCGGGCGGGAGAGGACGCCGGCGTAGGCATGCTCGAGGACGACGCGCGTCAGACCAGGATGCGCGGCGCCGAGGGCGCTCTCCACCGCCGGGGCGGCCTCCCCGTAGAGGAGCGCGAACAGCGCTCGACCCCTGGCGAGAGGGGGACCCGCCTCCTGCTCGCTGGGGTCGGCTGCTCCGAGTCCGCCCTCCTCCAGCAGAACGGCGCAGGCCTCGACGGTGCGGGGGATGCCCGCGAACAGGTGGACCTGCAGGACGGCCTCCCGCCAGGCGCGATCGGGCGCGCTGGGCCCCGCCGCGCGCCGGACCCGGCGGACCCCGTCCCAGTCACCGCGGCAGATCGCGATCGAGAGCTCGAGCAGCAGCTCCAGGTCGTCGGGCAGCTCCTCGGTGGGGGGCTCCGGGCTCGCGGCCTCGCTCATCGTGCCCCGAGGCTCCCGATCCGCCGGCCGAGGCGGACCACCGAGCCGTGCACCAGGGCCGGGTCCGGCTCGACCATCCCGGGAGGCGCCACGAGGATCACGGTGCTGCCCAGCTCGAAGCGCCCCAGCTCCTCGCCGGCCGCCCGCTCGAGGGGCTGGGCCAGGCGTCCGGCCTGGTCCGGGCGGACGTCGCGAACGATGAGGCGGGCCACGTTCAGCGCGGCCACGAGCACGAAGAGGAGCGGGCCCCGCTCGGTCTCGAGCCGGAGGACGCAGCGCTCGTTGATGGGCAGGACGATGCGGCGGTCCAGGACCTTCGGCGCCACCGAGAGGCAGTGGCCTCGGACCCAGCGCGCCTCCGTCAGGGTGCAGGTCAGCGGACTGTGGATGCGGTGGTAGTCGCTGGGGGAGAGGTAGAGGGTCATCGCGACCCCGCCCTCCAGGTCCACGTCCTCGCCCACCCCCGCGAGGAGCTCCCGGATGGCGTAGTCGCGCCCCTTGGCCTGGAGGGTGCGGCCGCCCTCGATCGCGCCCACGCGCTGGACCCGACCGTCGACCGGGCTGACGACGGCGAGCGGGTCCGGGTCGACCGGGCGCAGGCCCTCGCGCAGGGGACGCGTGAAGAAGTCGCCCAGGGAGGGGTGGCTCTCGAGGGGCTGGCCGGCCTCCGCGAGGTCGGCGCCGGTCACGCGGGCGTAGCCCCGGTAGAGGGGCGCACGGAGCGGGCGGGGGACGGGCAGGTCCGCGAGGACGCCCATCGTGCGCGAGGCCGCGCGGCGGAGGGGATCGGTCACGGGGAGAGGGTAGCGCGGGCGCCCCTCGATGCCGGGGCGCGGTCCCTCGGAGGGCTGCGCTAGGCTGGGTCCATGGACGCTCCTGCCCGAACGCTGGACGAGGCCCTGCAGCGGACCGAGGCCGGGCTACTCCCTGGCGCGGTCGGCGTCGTCGGCCTCGCGCCCGGAGCGCTCGATGCAGCTTCCCTCCTCGAGGGGCCGGCCCCCCGGCAGGTCATCGTCGAGGCCGAGGAGGTGACGGCCCTGCTCCCCTGGGACGAGGCCCAGGAGGTCGCCGAGCGGGTGGGGGCGCCCCTGGAGGGCCCCTTCGCCTGGCTCCGGTTCGAGACCCCCATGGCCTGGGAGCTGGTCGGGTTCCTGGCCCGGGTGACGGGCGCCCTGGCCGAGGCCGGCGTCTCCCTGGGCGCGGTCTGCGGCTACTCGCGCGACCACCTGTTTCTGCCGTGGGAGCAGCGCGAACTCGCTCTCGAGGCCCTCGAGGGCCTGGGAATCCGCAGGGCCGCAGGCCCGGTGGCCTGAGGGGTCCCCGCGGCGCTGGGAGTCGAGCGGTTCGAGCACACCGCCGGCTCGTCCCGAGTCGCCGCCCCGCAGCGCCTCGACGGACGCTATTCTGCTTGGCCGTTTTTCGGACGCGTTCCGT
>WTJQ01000147.1 GCA_011524785.1 Planctomycetota bacterium
ACCTTCACGGGGACCTCGGCCTCCGGCCGCCGCCTCGTGCTCTTCCTCGACGCGGACGGCGACGCCAGCAACGCGGTGACCGTGCGCTGCCTGATCGAGGCGGCCCGGCTCCTGCTGGAGGGGGCTGGTCCAGGGCAGGGCGGCGTGCTCACGCCGGTCGCGGCCTTCGGGACCGAGCTGCTCGCGCGGCTCGAGGCCACCGGGGAGCACCGGGTGCGCGTCGAGGAGCTGGCCTCGTCGGCTCAGGCCGTCTGAGTGGCGCGCGCGCCGGCGAGCGCGATGCGCGTGCGGTTCCAGAGCTCCTCGCGGGCGAGCAGGCTCGCGCGCGCAGCCTCCAGGGCCTCCATCTCGCGGTGGGGATCCCCGGCGAACAGGCGCTCGAGGAGCTTCTCCGCGGCCGGACCGTGCTCGCCGCCGTCGACCTCGATGTGCCGACGCAGGTAGGCGACCAGGGTGCCGCAGGGGTGGCCCTCGGCCTCGAGGGCCTCGGCCAGGGGCAGGAACATCTGCGGGATGACGTCCTCGCGGCCGTGGAAGAACACGGCGGCGCGCACGTGCAGGCCGCGCTCGAGGAGCTCGAAGGTCCGACGCACGAACTGGCCCGACTCCGGGGGCAGGCCTGCCCTCGCGATGGCCCGCTGCGGCTCGAAGCCGGCAACGAAGCCCTCCTCCAGGCGCAGGACGGCAGAGATGTCGGCCCCGACCTCCTCCATCGCCTCCAGGTACCACTGGTAGTGGGACTTGTGGACGCCGGGGGCGACCTCGTCGCTCTCCTCACCCACCACGATCTCGTTGATCAGGCGGGCGGACTCGGGGTCCGAGGGACGGTGCCAGGGGAGCTGCACGCAGGTCAGGTCCCGCTGCAGGCTCTTCAGGATCGACATGAAGTCCAGCACGCACCCCACGTGGCGCTCCATGAAGACCTGCAGGCCCTCGAGGGAGTCCACCTCGGTGTAGAGCGGATGGCGCGCCAGGCGGGCCTTGATGGCCTCGATCTCCTTGCGCAGTGCGGACGGCGTGAACATGGGGTTCTCCCTCATATTGAACCGCTCTCACTGCCCCTCAAGCGAGGAATCGGTGGCGTTCCCTTCTCACGGGCGCCCGGGTGCGACGACTCGCCCGTGACCGAGCCCGTTTGCGGAGGGCGGAACCCGCTCCGAAGCCTTCGGGGCAGAGCTGCTCGCCAACCGAGGTGCCGGATCGCCGCATGGCGCTCGCCGGGAGGCGCCCCGAATGGGGACAGGCGCTGAACGATCCTTCGTCCCGGGCCGGGCTCAGGGCGCTCAAGCCTGGGGCGGCCTCCGGTCGAGGACCCCATGGTCTCCCTCCCCGGATCCCATGAGTCAGACCCCCTCTTGGTCCTCCCGCACCGCCGTCGCCGTCCTCCTGGCCGGCCTGGCGGCCGCCCTCGCGCCCCTGGCCTGCGTCGAGGCGTCGTCGTCGGACGGCGGCTCCTCCGGGCCCCCGCCCGACACCGGCAACGCGGTCGGCGGCGTGCAGCTCGAGCTGACGGGGGACCTGTGATGCTGGCCCTGGCTCCGCTCCTGCTCGCCACCGCCCTGCCGCAGGGCGGAGGAACCACGACGCCCGGGGACTTCCTGGTCCGCGTCCACGGCCTCGAGCTGTCGGAGGACGGCGCGATCTGGTGGTCGACCGGCGCTCCCTCCACCAGCCAGCTCGTCGACCTGGTCGGCGAGCCGGTCCATCAGGTGGGGGAGGGTGAGGCGCCCGTCGGCGTCTACGAGCGCGCCCGCGTCGCGCTCGGCACGCTCATGCAGTACGAGGGCAGTGATCCCTGCTCGGGGGAGACGGTCCTCGACGCCATCGACTGGTCGGGCGACGAGGTCCTCGACCCCGACGGCGACGGCCGCTGGCAGGTCCACTTCGCCACGGCGGCCGGAGGCGGCACCTCGGACGGGGACGGGAGCCCCGAGAACCCGCTCCTGCTCGACGCGCCGATCGCCGTCATCGAGGGGAAGACCGTCACGCTGCGCATGGTGCTGGGCGTGAAGGGTCTCCTCGAGTGCGTCGACGGCGTCACGACGGTGCAGCGCCCGCGCGCCCACCTGGCGAACTCCCCGGGCACGGTGACCGCCTCGCTGGCGGGCAGCGCCTGGCAGTTCACCGGCGCGCGGCTGTCCTTCGCGAGCGGCGGACCGACCTTCACGACGTTCAAGGCCGAGGCCATGCTCCACGGAGACGGCCGCTGGTCCACGCCGCTCGTCCAGTGGCGGGACCTCACCATCGAGTCCGGCGCCAACGACTTCGGCACCGAGCCCTGGGAGGGCTGGTGGAGCGCGACGCCCGAGGGCGAGCTGTGGCTCACCCGCTCCGGCTTCCAGGCGCCCCTGACCGGCTGGGTGCGCGAGGACGGGGATGCGCTCTCGGTCGCCTCGGCCGGCGCGGGCGGCGACGCCTACGTCCTCTGGGGTCTCCGCAAGGGCCCCCCGGCCCCTCAGGAC
>WTJQ01000457.1 GCA_011524785.1 Planctomycetota bacterium
TGCCCGCGGCGGCCTCGGCCGTGGCGATCCTGCTGGCCGCCTGGTGGGTCGCCGCCCACGCCCGCGAGGCCTGGGACCGCGCCGCCGCCACGCTGCGCGCGGCCTCTTCGTGGAAGCGTCGCGTGGAGCCCCTGCGCCAGAGGCTCGAGCCGCTGCGCCGCGAGCTGACCCGCCGCTCGGACGCGGCCGCGCGCTTGGCGCGTACGGGAGGCACCGCATGAGCGTCCCGTCCCTGGGGAGGCACAAGTCCTTCGCGTCCTTCGCCGCGCACCTCGCCGAGGCCGCGCCGTCCCTGGTCGCGGACGAGCACCTCCTCGGCGACGCCGGACCGCTCGGGAGCCGGCTCGCGGTGGGGAGCCTGGAGATCCCCAACCGCTGGGCGATCCATCCCATGGAGGGCTGGGACGGCACGAGCGACGGCCGCCCCACGGCCTGGACCCTGCGGCGCTGGCGCAAGTTCGGCGAGAGCGGGGCGGGCCTCGTCTGGGGTGGCGAGGCCTACGCGGTGGATCCCGCCGGGCGCGCCAACCCGAACCAGCTGGCCCTGTTCGATGCGGTCCGCACGCGCGAGGAGCTGGCGCGCCTACTCGCGGAGCTCCGAGCCGGGCGCGTGGACGCGGGGCTGGACCCGGAGGGAGCCGTGGTCGGGCTGCAGCTGACCCACTCGGGGCGGCACTCGCGGCCGGAGGGAGCGAAGGCACCCCTCCTCGCTGCTCACGTCCCTTGGCTCGATCGGCATACCGGGGTCGCCAACGAGGCGCACGTTCTGGCCGACGAGGAGCTCGCTGCGCTCGTCCCCCGCTACGTCGAGGTGGCGCGCGCGGCGCAGGAGGTTGGCTTCGATTTCGTCGACGTCAAGGCGTGTCACGGCTACCTCATGCACGAGCTGCTGGCAGCACGCGGGCGCGAGGGGCGCTACGGCGGCTCCTACGAGGGACGCACGCGCCTGCTGCTGGAGGTCATCGACGCGATCACTGCGGCCTGCCCCGGCCTCGCCATCGGCTCGCGCATCTGCGTCGGCGACCTGATCCCGCACGCGGCCGCCGCGGGGGAGCCCGGGGCTCCGATCGAGGTCGGCCGTCCCCTGGAGCACGGCTGGGGCGTGGACCTGGGCGACCCCACGCGCATGGACCCGACGGAGCCGCTGCGGCTCGTGGGCGACCTCCTCGCGCGCGGCGTGCGGCTGATCAACGTGACCGTGGGGACGCCCTACACGTGTCCCCACGTGCAGCGCCCCGCCGCCTACCCGCCCTTCGACGGGTACGGGCCTCCCGAGGACCCTCTGACGAGCCTCGAGCGCCAGGTCGCCTTGACCCGAGAGCTCAAGGAGGCCCACCCGGACGCCGTCGTCGTGGCGACCGGCTACAGCTACCTCCAGGAGTGGGCCCCCCACGTCGCCCAGGCCGAGCTGGCCCGCGGCGGCGCGGACCTGGTCGGGCTGGGGCGCATGGTCCTCTCCTACCCGCGCCTCCCGCTCGACACGCTCCAGGGCTCCGCGCTCGATCGAAAGCGCATCTGCCGGACCTTCAGCGACTGCACCAACGGCCCGCGCTCGGGCCTGCGCTCGGGGTGCTTCCCGCTGGATCCAGCCGAGGCCGGATCCGAGGATGCAGTGGCCCTGCGCGCGAAGAAGGCTCAGGCTCGCGCGCGAGCCGGCCGAAAGCCGTGACGCAACCGAGATCCACCATGCAACGACTGCTCCTGCCCCTGCTCGCTCTTCCGCTCTTCGCCTGCTCCGCGCCCTCGGCCAGCGTAGGGGTCCACGTGGGCCAGTACGCGCTCGACGGGGACGTTGGGCTGGCCACTGCGGCTGCCGGGGGCGCGGTGAACGCGACCACCTCCCTCGACGGCCTGGGGCTCGGGGACGACAGCACCTCGCTGGGGGCCGACGTCGTCATCAACCTCGGGGTCCCGACCCTCGTCCTGAGCGCGGTGCAGACCGACTACAGCGGCAACGGCACCCTCGCGGGCGACTTCGAGGTGGACGGCGTGACCCTGCCCGCGGGGACCGACGTGGCGTCCGCGCTCGACGTCAGCATGTACCAGGCCTTCTTCCTCTTCGAGGTGGTGCCGGGCGACACCGTGGACCTCGCGATCGGCCTCGGCGTCGACATGCTCGACTTCGACGGCTCCTTCACCGGGGACACCGACCCCACGGCGGGAGTCGCCATCGAGACCCTCACCCTGGACCAGCCCGTGCCCCTGCCCGTCGCCGGCGCCCGCGCGGCCATCGCCCTGGGGCCGGTCGACCTGTCGGCCTTCGTGACCGGGGCCGCGTTCGACTTCGACGACGTGGAGGTGAGCGCCCTGGACGTCGACCTGCGGGCCGGCTTCAGCGTGTTCGGCCCGCTCTCCGCGTTCGTGGGCTATCGCGACAACGCCATCGAGGTCGACTACGTCGACGGGACGGACGCCGGGCGCATCGACCTCAGCATCGGCGGCCCCTACCTGGGTGTCCGCGCGTCGTTCTGATCCGGCCCAGACCTCCAGCACCGTGCTCCCCCACCGCTCGCTCGCAGCCGGCCTCGCGGCCGTGGCCCTCCTGGCCTCCTGTGCATCGCTCGAGGAGGACGAGGCCCGCGTGCGGGCGCGCTTCGGTGCCACCGGCGGAATGGCCGACCTCCAGGGCGCCCTCGGCTTCCAGATCGGTCAGAGCGGCGTCGTCAATCCGGTCGGAGAGACGACCCTCGGCGACCTCGGGCTCACGGACGGGGACGCCGTGCCTGGCTTCGAGGTGGAGGTCGACCTCGGGTCCCCACGCCTCCTGATCTCGTCCGTCTCCTCGGGCGCCTCGGGCACGGGCGTGCTGGCCTCCCAGTTCGAGCTGCTCGACGACGCGGGCGGCTTCGGGACGGAGTTCGTGCGCTTCGAGCCTGGGACCCAGCTGGCCTCGAGCCTGGACCTCGCGGTCCATCGGGCGCTGCTCCTGTTCGGGGTCGCGAGGACGGAGAGCTTCGACGCGGCGGTCGGCCTCGGGCTCGAGGCCCTCGACATCCGCGGCTCGTTCACGGGGCAGGCTGGCCTCTACGACCCGGGCGGCCAGGTCGGACCGGTCCAGGAGCGCACGGCCCGCATCGACAGCCTCCTCCCCCTGCCGGTCCTCGCCGCGACCGTCGAGAAGGACATGGGCCTCCTCAGCCTCGGGGGTGAGGTCCGCTGGGTCGAGGCGACGAGCGGAGCGAAGGACGCCAGCGTGCTCTCGTACGACGTGCGTGCCCGCTTCGGCCCCTGGCGCTACTTCGACGTCGTCCTTGGCTATCGCGCGAACCGGATGGACATCTCGTACCAGAGCGACGGCCAGTCCGCGGTGGTGGACGTCCAGCTGAGCGGGCCCTACGTGGGCTTCGGGATGTCGTTCTGACGGCGAGGGCGTGTCTCGGACCGAGACGGACCGGCCGTCAGGGGCCCTGAGGGCGTGTTCGGAGGATCCGCCTACACCAGGGGCGGATCCACGGCCGATCCCTGCAGGGTCATGGACCCCGCCCCCACGCCGAGCCTCTGGATGATCCTCCCGGGGAGCATCGTGCCCGTGGGCGTGGCGGACATCTCCATCGGCGAGGGCGTCCTCCAGGTACGCGTCGCGCGCGAGCGCGACCCCCTGCTGGCGATCGCCCAGCGCCTCGACCTGGCCGTCCACGTGGACGGACGTGGCGCCCCGCTGCGTGCGGCCGCGCGCGTGCAGTCGTGGTCGGGCGGCAAGGATCACAACCTCTACACCCTGCGCTGCGCCGTGCAGGTCGTCGACGGGATGGCCAGCCTGTTCAGCGGACGCCGGAACGTCCGCGTGGCGCCGGACCCGGGCGAGCCCTTGGATGCCTTCGTGTGCGTCGAGGGAGGCCAGCTGGTCCCGGCCGAGGTGACGGACGTGTCCCGCGGAGGCATGGGCGTCGAGATCGCGCCCGATGACGAGCCGACCCTGCTGAAGGGGCGTGGCCCGCTCCACCTGTGGGTCTCGCTCGAGCCTGGCGGCCCTGCCGTCGAGCTCGCCGGGCACCTGCGCCGGCGCTGGCTGGCCGGCACGCGCCTACGGCTCGGCGTCCAGTTCGACCACGCCCTCCTGGGCGAGCGGGCGGGGACGGCCGGAGAGGCGGTGCACGCCTTCGTGCACGGCCGTCAGATCGCGATGATCGCCTCCCTGCGCCAGCTCACCGAGGGCGGCGCGACCGCCGCCTGAGGGACGCCCCCTTCGCGCGCTCGCTCAGCGCTTGAGGCTCGCGAGGATCGCGACGCCGAGCCCCCCGAGCAGCCCGAGGCCGAGCGCGCCGAGCTTCATCCACACGGTCCAGCCGCTGGCGAAGGTGACGATCAGCGCCGTGGGTACGAGGAAGGCGTTCCAGAGCAGGCGCGCGCGCCCCTCGGGGCGCTGGTCCCCCATGACCTTCTTGCTGTTGAGCAGCAGCACGAAGCTCCAGTAGGCCAGGGGCAGGAGCATCATCCCGAAGTTCGAGGTCGGGACGGCCAGCCACGCGCGGGCATCGCCCGTCCAGACGAAGGGACCCAGCACCCCGAGCCCGGCGGCGTATGCGCCGAGTCGGAAGGCGCCCTCGCCGGCCCGCTGCCGCGCGGCCTCGGCGAAGGCCAGGCCGCTGATCAGCATCAGGACGATCACGGTGGACACCGCCATCGCCAGCACCCCGAGCCCGAAGACCACGTGGGCCACCGTGTTGCCCGTGAGCGGCTCGAGTGCACGCGCCAGCGCTCCCGCGTCCCGCTTCTCGAGCATCGCCGCGAGGCGTCGATCCGCCTCCGGGATCAGGTTCATGACGAGCCCGGCGCGCTCCTGCTTCTCCGGGTAGGTGAGGGCCTGGAACGCGGGCCCCTTCAGGGTGTGCCGCTGGTAGCCGGCGGCGTCCCCTGCGAAGCCCTCGGCCACGGCCTTGTCGAGGCGGTCGAGGTACGTGCCCTTCGCCAGGGCCGCGTCCACGTCGGCGACCAGGGCCTCGTCCGCCTTGCCGTGGAAGCGGTCCGCCGAGGCCAGGACCACGCAGCCGGTGGCGAGCACGAACGGGATCAGGAGGCCGGTCGCGAGGTCGAAGACCGCGAGCCCGCGGAAGCCCCGGTTCCACCCGCGACGCAGCAGGGAGCAGGGCATCAGGAAGGTCATGTTGATGCCCACCGCCGTCGCGGCCGCGGCGATCAGGACCTCCTGCTGGGTGCGGACGATGAGGCCCTCCCACAGCTCGGGGAAGCGGGCGGCTGCCAGGTCGGCGGCATAGGTCGGAGCAGGCTCGACCAGGAGACCCAGGTCCGGCACCAGGCCGCCCAGGACGCTGCCCAGGGAGAAGCCGCCTCCCTCGCGCACGATCGCGACCACGACGCCGAAGAAGGCCAGGACGACGGCGCCCACGAGCACGCGCAGCACCAGCTCGACCGTGCGGACGCCCTTGCTGCTGCGGCCGTAGGCCAGCACCACCGGCAGGGCGAGTCCCAGGACGACGGCGCAGGTCCCCAAGGTGAGCGGGGTGCCCTTCCAGTCGGGGAGGAGGTTCTGCTCCACCACGCCAGCCGCCAGGGAGAACTGGGGCAGGGCCCAGACGATGTTGGCCATCATCACCGCGCCCAGCCAGCTCCACGCGAGCACGGGGCTCACCTTGTCGCGCAGGGTGCGGAAGGGGTTCTCGCCGGTCGTGAGGGTCACCCAGCTGATCGCGCCCAGGGCGACCACGCCGAGCGCCATGGCGAAGACCTGCACCCACAGGAAGTGGGTGCCCGTGAGGACGCCCAGGTAGAGCGCCGAGGCCAGGGAGCCGCCGCCGAGGGTGATCGCGCTCTGCAGCCAGCCCGGCCCCGAGAGGCGGATCCAGGTGCCGAGGGTCGCGCCCGTTCCCTTCGCCCGGGCCTCGGCGAGCAGGGCCTCCTCGCGCGCGGCCGGGGAGGCCTCGGTCGTTGCGCCATCGCTCATGCCGTCATCCTAGGGACGAGGCCGACGACTGCTCCGCGAATCCTCGGCGCGGCGCCACGAGAAGCGGGGTCGTCCCGTCACACTGGAGGCGCGCCGGGCCCGATGAGCCCGCGCGCCGCCCGATGTCCCACGCCCCGAACCGTCTCGCCCTCGCCGCCGCCCGCGTCGTGATGCAGGACGGGTACGCCGCCGTCGAGCACGCCGCGGAGGACCGCGCGACGCTCGCGGAGTGGGTCGACTGGGACCAGACCCTCGCGCTGCGCTCCCGCCTCGACGGTGCCGGGCTGGGGATCGCCGAGGCCATGGACACGGCCCAGCGCTACGAGATCGGCTGGGACCTGGCGCGCGCGCTGATCGAGCGCACCGGCGCCCTGAACCTGCGCACGGGCTTCGTGGCAGGCGCAGGGATCGACCATGCCGAGATCCACGACCTGGAGGGACTCGCCCAGGCCTGGGCGGAGCAGTGCCGCCTGATCGCCGACCAAGGCGGGGTCCCGGTGCTGCTCTGCCTCCCCGAGCTGCTCGCCCTGGCCCCGGACGAGGACGCGTTCGTCGCCGCCTACGACGCGGTGCTCGCGCGCTGCGACACCCCGGTCCTGATCCACTGGCTCGGCCCGATGTTCCACCCTGGCCTGGCCGGCTACTTCCCGGGGGACTCCTTCGAGCGGGTCATGGCCCTCGACCGCCAGCAGGTGCGAGGCTGCAAGCTCTCGCTCCTGGACGCCGACCTCGAGCGCCGCGTGCGGTCGGCCCTGGCCCCCCGTGGCCAGGCCGTGCTGACCGGCGACGACCACCACTTCGCCGACCTGGTCGTCGGGGAGAGCCAGGAGGTGCTGGGCGAGGTCGAGCTGCTCGGCCGCACCTGGCCGCTGGGCGCCTTCTCCCACGCGCTGCTGGGGGTCTTCGAGGGCCTGCACGCCCCGCTGCCCTCGATCCTCGCCGATCTCGCGCAGGGCCGGCGCGAGGAGGCTCGCGCGGCGCTGACCCGCTGCGAGGCGTTCGGACAGGTCGTGTTCGAGGCGCCCACCCCCGCCTACAAGGCGGGCCTCGCCTTCCGCGCCTGGGCGAGCGGTGAGCAGACCAATCCGCTCCTGCCGTTCCACGCCGAGCGCCAGCGCGACGCTCGTCACCTCGAGCGCGTCCTGGACACCGCAGCCGCTGCCCGCGCCCTCGGTCCCCCTGAGGCCCTCGAGCAGGCCCGCGCGGCCCTCGGCCTCAGGCCGGGCGACGCGCGTGGATGATGCCCCAGATCCAGTTGCGCCAGACGCAGTCGAGCTCGACGAAGCCGGCCGCGCGCAGCAGGTCGAAGTGCTCCTCGAGCGGCGTGTAGTGGTCGTGCGCCTCTGCGTGATCGAGGAACGACCGGGTCTGCTCCTCGGTGCAGTTCCCCGGCGCGCGGCAGTGGGCCAGCCAGGCCTCCCAGTTGACGCCGTGGAGGTCCGGCGTCCTCCCCATCAGCTGGTCCGCGAAGACCAGGGCCCCACCCGGCCGCAAGGCCGCGAACAGCCGGGCGTAGAGCGCCGCCTTGTCCTCCACGTGGTGGAGGCTGATGGCGCTAGTGACGAGGTCGAAGGAGCCCTCGGGCACCGCCAGGTCCTCGAACCGGGAGACGACGCGGCTCGCTCCGGGCAGGCGCTGCCCGGCGAGCTCGAGCATCTCCGGGGCCGCGTCCACGAGGGTCAGTGCGGCGTCGGGGAAGCGGGCCGCCACCGCGGACGCCAGGTTCCCGGTCCCGGTGCCCAGCTCCAGGATCGCGGCGGGCGCGGGCGGCAGGTAGCCCACGAGCCGCTCGAGCATCTCGTCGTAGCGCGGGACGCAGGCTCGGATGAGCGCGTCGTACTCGGCAACGCGCGCGCCGAAGTACTCGCCCGCCGTGCTCTCGATCGGCTCCGTCACGATGCCTCGCTCAGGCCAGCCAGTGGTCCTGGACGTGGCCGTGCACGTCGGTGAGGCGCATGTCGCGCCCGGAGTGTCGGACGGTGAGCCGCGTGTGGTCGAAGCCCAGCAGGTGCAGCATGGTCGCGTGGAGGTCGTGGATCTCCGCGCGCTGCGAGATCGCGAAGTAGCCGTAGTCGTCGGTCGCGCCGTGGACGCTGCCCGCCTTGACCCCGCCCCCGGCCAGCCAGATGGAGAAGCCGTGGGGGTTGTGGTCGCGGCCGTTGGAGCCCTGGGCCATCGGGGTCCGGCCGAACTCGCCGGCGAAGAGCACGAGGGTGGACTCGAGGAGGCCGCGCGCCCTCAGGTCGCGGAGGAGCGCCGCGATCGGCTGATCGACCGCGCGGGCGTTGTCCTCGTGACCGCCCTTCAGGTTGTTGTGCTGGTCCCAGCGGTCGTGACCAACGCTCGGGCAGGTCAGCTGAACGAACCGCACGCCTCGCTCGACGAGGCGCCGCGCGAGCAGGCACTGCCGTGCATAGGACGCGGTGTGCCGCGCCTCGGAGTCGACCCCGTAGAGCTCGCGGGTCGCGCGACTCTCGCCAGCGATGTCGAAGGCCTCGGGCACGGCGGCCTGCATGCGCCAGGCGAGCTCCTGATTCTGGATGGCGCTGGAGACCGCGTCGGCCTCCCCCATCCCGGAGAGCCGGTCCAGGTCCGCCGCGAGGTCCAGCCGCGCGCGGCGCCGCCCGCCGCCCCCCTCCAGGTTCGCCATGGGACGGCCCGTCGGCTTCAGGACCGAGCCCTGGAAGGAGGCGGGCAGGTAGCCCGAGCCGTAGCAGTCCAGTCCGCCGGGCGGCGTGAGGCCCCCATCCAGCACCACGTAGCCGGGCAGGTCCTCCGCCTCGTTCCCGAGGCCGTAGACCGTCCAGGCGCCCATGCTCGGCCGCCCCTGGATCCCGTGCCCCGTGTGCAGGAAGTAGTTGGCGAAGGTGTGCTCGGGGAACTTCGACGTCATCGACCGCACGACGCAGAGCTCGTCGGCGACGGTGGCGAGGTTCGGGAAGAGGCTGCTGATCGGGATCTCACTGGCCCCGTGCCGCTTGAAGGCCCAGGGGCTCTTCAGCACGGCGCCGACGTTGTCGAACTGCGTCGGCGGGGTCTCCATCTGGATCGGCTGGCCGTGCTCCCGCTCGAGCCGCGGCTTGGGGTCGAAGGTGTCGACCTGGCTCGGTCCGCCGTCCATGTAGAGGAAGATCACGCTGCGCGCGCGCGCCGGGTGCTGCGGTGCGCGCGGCGCGAGCGGGCCGTCGCTGGGCAGGCCCCACGCCTGCTGCAGGGCGCCGGCCGCGAAGCCACCGAACCCCATGGCCGCACGGCCGAGGAAGGCGCGTCGGTCCAGGGACCGGGGGGTGCTGGGCGGGAACGAGCTCATCGCAGGTACCGGAACTCCTTGGCGCTCATGAGCCCTGCGACCAGGTCCTCCCAGGCCTCGGGGCCCGGATCGTCACCGAGGAACGAGACGAGGCGCACGACCTCCTGCGGAACCGGGCTCCGTCCGAACGCGGTGCGCACCGCCTGCGCAACGCGCTCCTCCACGGTGCCGCTCGCCTCCGCCAGCCTGCGCCCCCAGGCGGCAGCCGCCTGCCCGACGAGGGGATCGTTGAGCATGGCGAGCGCCTGCGCAGGCACGTTGGAGGTGGAGCGTCGGCCACGCGGGGTCGAGGGGTTCGGCCGGTCGAAGACCGTGAGGAAGGCCTCCGGGAAGTTCCGGCGCACGGCGAGGTACAGGCTGCGCCGTCCCTGACCGTCCACGGGACCCGAGCCGGGGCGCCCACGCCCCTCCTGGAACTCGGTCAGGTGGATCGGGACCGCGGGGCCGCCCTGCTGCTCCTTCAGCAGCCCGCCCACGGCGAGGACGGCGTCGCGCAGGGCCTCGCCCGTGAGCGGCCGCACGGGGTAGTGGTGCAGCAGGCGGTTGCCGGGATCGCTCTCCAGGGCCGCGCTGTCGGCAGCGCTGGCCTGACCGAAGGTCCGGCTGAGGACGATGCGCTCGATGAGGCCGTGCAGGTCCCAGCCGCTGCGCATCAGCTCGGTCGCGAGGTGGTCGAGCAGCTCGGGATGGCTCGGGGCTTGCCCCATGATCCCGAAGTCGTCCGGGGTGGCCACGAGGCCGACGCCGAACAGGTGGTGCCAGACGCGGTTCACCGCGACGCGGGCCGTGAGGGGGTTGTCCGGGTGGAGGATCGCGTCCGCGAGCTCGAGGCGGCCGGAGCCGCGGATCCCGGCGAGGCCGCTCCAGCAGGACTGGAGCGCGACCGGGAACGCGCGCGGCACCTCGCGCAGGGGCGCCTTGTGGCTCCCGCGGGAGAGCAGCAGCTCGTCGACGCCGGAGCCGTCGAAGGCCGCCGGGGCGGTGGCCGACTCCAGCCGGAGCTCGGAGAGCAGGGAGCGCTCCTCGTCGAGCCA
>WTJQ01000522.1 GCA_011524785.1 Planctomycetota bacterium
CCGTCCCGGAGGCAAGGGGGGCAAGCCGGCGCCCGTGCGCGTGGCGCGTCCTCTCGAGGGCTGTGCTGCTCTCGACGAGGCGGCCGGGGAGGCCGAGGGTGACGTCGCGCGCGCCGCGGCGGCTGCCTTCGCCTGGCCCGGACGGCCCGGCTACGAGGAGTGGGACGTGCGCCCGCTGGACGAGGGCGAGGCCGAGCTCTTCGAGCGCGGCGCGGAGATCTACGGCCAGGTCTGCGCGGCGTGCCACCAGCCCTCGGGCCTCGGGGACCCGGGCCAGGCGCCGCCCCTCCGCGGGCAGCGCATCCCCCTGGGCGACGGCGAGCGCTTCGCGGCGCTGCTGCTGCACGGCATGGGGGGCCCGATCCAGGTGGCGGGCGAGACCTGGGACGCGGAGATGCCCGCGCTCGCCATGGAGGACGCCGACATCGCGGCCGTGATCACCTACGTCCGTCGCGCGTGGGGCCACGGGGCCGATCCCGTCACGCCGGAGACCGTGGGCGCCGTCCGCGAGGCGACCGCTGGCCGCGGCACCCCCTGGACGATCGAGGAGCTGGACGCGTTCCAGCGCTGAGGCGGCTCGCAAGCGGGGCTCGGGCCCCGGGAGCGCCGTCGCGCGCGACGCGGTCCGACCCCTCGGAGGTCAGTCCTCGAAGCTCCACAGGCGCGGGTTGCGCCAGTGGATGGTGCCCTGCTTGCCGGAGTGCACCTGGAACGCGAACACGCCGCGCGCGGCGCCGCCATCCACCAGGTCGGCCGTCGGGATGCCGTTGACCCAGACCCGCAGGTGGTCGCCGATGCACTCGATCCGGTAGGTGTTCCAGTCGTCGAGCCGGAAGGCCGCCTGGGCGAGCGGATCGCCCTTCAGGTCGTCCAGCCACTGGGCGCACTCCTTGTAGATGCCCCCCGACCAGCGCCGCGGGCTGGGATCGATCTCCGCCTGGTAGCCGCACACGCGTCGGCCGTTCAGGACCTGGCTGCGGAACTGGATGCCGGAGTTGCCCTTCACCTCCAGCCAGACGTCCACCTCGAAGAGGAAGTCCCCGTACTCCTGGGCGGTGCGCAGGAAGGACTGGCCGCCCCCGCCAACGCGGCCGATCACGGTGTCGCCGTCGCGCTCCCAGATCGCGTCGCCCGAGGGCACCCAGCCGTCGAGGCCCTTGGCCAGCAGCGGGACGCGGCGCTCCTCCAGGCGCTCGAACGAGCGGATCTTGATGCTGCGGTACCAGACCTCGCCCCCGTGGTCCTGCAGCAGGATCGGGCCGGGCGCGGGCTGGGCGAAGGCCGCGTTGTCCTTGAACTTGCTCGCGGCGAGGGCGCTCCGGAAGCGCGGGGTGTCGAGGTCCGCGCTCACGACGCGCGCGCCGTTGAGCCAGTGCTCGAGGTGCCCTCCCCGCGCCACGATGCGGGCCTGGTTCCAGCGAGCTGCGCCTGCGAACGCTGCGTCCTGGGCGGGGAAGAGGTCGTAGAGAGCTCCGACGCGGTGGTGGTCGGTCTCGGCCGGGTGGCGCGGGTCGTCGAGGACCTGGAACTCCGGCCCGATCACCGCGGGCTCCTGCACGCGGTACTTCACGCCGCTGTTCGTGCCGGCGGCGACCATGAACTCGAACTCGAGCTCGAAGTCCTGGTAGGAGCCCGCCGTCAGGAGGTCACCCGCGGCTCCCGCGCGCCGGATGCAGCCGCTCTCCACCTGCCAGCCGGGGCCGGGACCGGCCTCGCCCCGGCCGCGCCAGCCGCTGAGGTCCTGCCCGTTGAAGAGCAGCTCCCAGCCCGCGCGCTCCTCGGCCGCGGTGAGCTGGTTCGCCTCCGCGCTCCCGTCCGCCACGTCGCCGGTCGCGGCCCACTCGGTGCCGCGCCGGACCAGCTCGCCGAACTGCGGATCCTCGTGCGCAGCGTGCGTCCCGTTCTTCCAGACGTGCCCGAGGGGCGTGTGGAAGATGCGTCCCTCACCCTCGCTGCGGACGACGATCATCGGCTCGGTGGCGCCGGTGCCGCCGGTCTCCGGATCGGAGAACGCGCCGGCCAGCTGCTCGAAGCCGCAGTCGTGCATGTGCACGAGCCGGTGGTAGAGCTCGTCGGGGTGCTGGACGAGGGTCGGGAGCGTGCGCGTGATGGGGTGGTCGCGGTCCTCGACCTGGACGTCGAAGGCGTGGAAGCGGCCGTGCCCCGTGCCCTTGCGCCAGCAGTGGCACACGAGGCTCTCGTAGGCCTCCCAGCCGGGGAAGGCGTTGTTGGCCGCGTGGATCACCGAGACGCCCAGGCCCTTCTGCACCGCGGTGAGGAAGTTGCTCTCGGCCGGCTCGCCCCAGCGCGGGCCGTTGTAGTCGAGGACCACCGCGTCGTAGGAGGCGAGGCGACTCGCGTCGGCCAGCTCGGCCGCGGGCTCGAAGGTGATGTCGGCCTCGAAGCGCCCCGTGGCCTCGAGGATCCGCTCGAGGGACGGGGAGGTCCACTCCCAGTCGTGGTTGTTGGCCCCGGAGACGATCAGGACGCGCAGCGGATCCTGGCTGGGGCCGCTCGTCGGCGAGGCTGCCTGCACCACCGTTGCGATCCCCAGCGCAGGCGCCAGAGCGGTGACGAGGACTCGAGCGATGCGTCGGGGGGCGGGCGCGGACTGCATGCCCCGAGGGTAACGCTGCGCCGCAGTGCAGGGCCCCCGATCCACGACCAGAGTGGGCACCAGGCCCGACTCGCCTCGGGTTCGGGGCCGCGAGCCTGGCCGTTGGCGAGAGCCGCCTCAGGGGGCCAGGTCGAAGCGCTCGCCGGGGCGCACCACGTGCAGGCGCAGGTCACGGCCGCGCTGGAGCTCCTCGGCCTTGAAGCGCTCGATCTCGCAGGAGCGCGCGTCGTAGACGACGACCTGTCCCTCGCCGTGCACCTCGAAGGTCTCGCCCTCGACGATGCAGGCCGTGCGCTCGCTGATGCCGACCCCGACCAGTCGCGGGTTGTCCAGGACCGCCGTCATCAGCCGCGCGAGGCGGTCCCGCTCCACGAAGTGCTGATCGACGATCACGCCCTTCCAGAGGCCCACGCCTCGGAACGGACGCATGGCCCCGCCGACCAGGGCGCGCGGCTCCGGCGAGCCGGAGATCATCACCCGGCTCATGATCGCGGCGCCGGCGCTCGTGCCTCCGATCACCGCGCCCGCGCGGTGGCGCTCGTGGAGGGTCTGCACGAGCTTGCCCGTGTGCAGGGCGATGGAGAGCTTCTCCTGATCGCCCCCGGGGAACCAGACGAGGTCGGCCTGCGCGAGGCGCGTGATCGCCGTCTCGTCGATCGGGTCGATGAGGTCGACGCTCTCCACGCCGAGCTCCCGGAACATCTCGACCGAGCCCAGGCCCCGGTCCTCGCGTCCCGAGGCCTGGGGCAGGATCACGACGTGGGGGCTCGCGACCCCGGTCCGGGCCAGGCCCTCGATCAGCACCTCCTGCGGAGTGCCTCCTCCGCCCACGACCACGAGGGCGCCCGGCGAGGGCTCCTCGTCCTGGCGCGCGAAGGAGGCGGCGAGGGGGAGCCCGGTGCCCAGGGTGAGGAGGGCCAGGGCGCAGGTGAGGAGGACTCGGCGCGACATGGGCCCATCGTAGGAGCCGCGAGGCCCCGCGTCCGGAACGGCAGCGCGCCGGCGCCCCCGAGGGAGCACCGGCGCGCTGGGTCCGTTCGCAGGCCTCAGTCGAGGGTGCGGATGAGGATCTCCTTCGCCTCGATCCGCGAGCCCTGGTGGTGCTGCTGGATCGCGATGTGGCCGGCGCCGTGGCGCCGCTCCGCGTCGACGTGGTCGGTGATGACCATGCCGTTCACCCAGATCGTGACGTGCGTGCCCTCGGCCTCGTCGACGCAGCGGATGCGGTAGTCGAACCAGGCGTTGGCGGGGACCAGCCAAGTCGTGATCGGGTTCAGCGAGTAGAGGCTGCCGGTCTTCTGCGGGTCCGGGAAGGTCGAGTTGATCTGCGCCTCGTAGCCCGGCGGCCAGCCCTCCTCGGGCTGCACGCGGAAGTAGAAGCCCGAGTTGCCGCCGTCGTTGATCTTGAAGCGGCCCTTGAGCTCGAAGTCGCCGTAGTCGCCCCGCTTGCTGAAGAGGTGTCCGACCTTGCCAGTGCCGACGATGGCGCCCTCGTCCGTGAGCTCCCAGTCGGCCTCGCCGGTCGTGATCCAGTCGTCGAACTCGTCCTCGGGGAAGACCTCGCTCCAGCCCTCGTCGTCGTCCTCGTAGAGCGGGTGCACCTTGAGGCCGCGGAAGGCGCAGCGCCGCGCGGCGCCCACGAGCGCCAGCGGGCCCTCCATGGCCTCCGCGACGAGTGCCCCGTCATCGGGCCCCTCGAGGATCACGTTCTCCAGCAGCGGCTGGCCGTTGATCCGCAGGGAGCGCAGGACGGCCTTGCCGGTGCGGCTGCCCGCCTCGTCGAAGCGCGCGGCCTGGACGTTCCAGGTGAGCTTGGCCCACTGGTTCGGGCCCCGCCAGCCGCGGATCGCGGGGTTGGGGAGGTTGCCCTGCACGCTGCCGCAGGTCGGGTCGGCCTCGAGGTTGATGGCGTACTGACCCAGCAGCCACACCTTGGCCGAGCCCCCCTCGGGGAGCATGAACTCGACCTCGCCCTTGTGGTCGCCCATGACGACCTTGCTGCGGAACGGAGCGCCGTCCTCGACGGGCACCAGCGCGCCGTTGCCCTCGGTCACGGCCAGGATCGACGCGTCGTCGGTCGCGGGTGCGGCCTCGCCCAGGCGCCAGCCGCCCGCGTCCCACAGGGCCGTCGCGTCGGAGTAGGTCAGCCGCAGCCAGCCCTGAGCCTGGTTCTCTCGGGTCGGGGGCGGCTCGACGATCCGCGTCACCTGCTCGGTGGTCGCGGGCCCCTCGGGCAGCTGGTTGATGGTGTAGGAGAACTCCCGGTGCAGGAGCGGGCGGCCGTCGTCCGTGCGCAGGCCCTCGGGCAGTGCGATGTCCACGCACTTGGCGGCCTCGAGGCCTGCGAAGCGCAGGACCACGCTCCGGCGGTCCTCGGCGATCGTCACCTCGGTCGCCTCGAAGGGGCGCTGGTGCTGGGGCGGGCAGCCGTACTCCCACCAGTAGTTGTAGTCGTACTCGAGCGCCGCGACCGAGGCCGGGTCGATGGTCGTGCCCTCGGCCAGGGGCTCGGTGAAGCTCACCTCGAAGCCGTCCTGGAGCAGGTGCACGCCGTGCACGTCCAGCGGGGTCGTCCCGGTCCAGCGGAGGCGCGCGAGTCCGTCCGCGGGAGCTCGACCGCCCCAGCCACGGTTGGTGTAGCCGAGGACCATCGAGCCGTCCGGGGCGAACGCCATCCGGCAGCTCGAGCCGAGCTCCGTCCGGAACGGCATCACCGCGCCCTGGTACTCGCCGCGGACCTTCTCGAGCATCGCGCGGAGCACCATGCCGTTGGTCATCTCGGCCACGAAGAGCTGGTCGGCGAAGGGGCCGAAGCGTCCTTCGCTGGGGTCGTGCCCCAGGTTCCCGGTCGAGCGCGACCAGCGGTAGGGGATCCAGATCGCGGGGGGCTTGCGGTCCACGGCCGCGGCGCTCGGGACCTCGTAGCTCGGCTCGCTGCCGGTCTCGAGGTAGGCCGGCGTCCACTGCAGGCTCGCCGGGTGACCGTGGAAGTCGCCCTCGGTCACGTGGTGGATGGGGCTGGCTGCGACCCAGTCGCCCTGGTTGTCGGTGACGAAGAGGTCCCCGGCGGCGTTCGTGCCGACTCCACAGGGGCTGCGAAGGCCGTAGGCGAAGGGCCGCAGCTCGCCCTCGGGCGTGATCTGCAGGCACCACCCGCGGTAGGGGGCCGGGGCCATCCCGAGCCACCACGTCGCCGAGAAGAACGAGACGTTGAGGGTGACGTAGAAGTTGCCCTCGTCGTCGTTGGGCAGCCCGAAGGCGAACTCGTGGTAGTTCCCGCTGACGCCCCAGGTGTTGCAGACCGTGTCGATCCGGTCGCACACGTCGTCCCCGTCCTCGTCGACGAGCCGGCTGAGCTCGCCACGCTGGACGACGAAGACCTGGTCGTCGACCACGTTCAGTCCCAGGCCCTCGCGCAGGCCCTCGGCGAACAGCTTGAACTCGGCATCGGCGATGTCGTCGGCCAGGGCGTTCTCGACGATCCACACCTGGCCGCGCCGGGTGCTGACCACGAGCCGGCCATCGGACAGGAAGTCCATGCCGCCGACCTCGAGCACGCAGCCATCCGGCGTGCGGTACTGCTCGAGTTCGTAGTAGGTCGACTCGGCGCCCAGGTCCTGGGACGCGGCGAGGAGCAGGGGGAGCAGCATCATTGCGAGAGGTCCTCCATCAGCTGGAGCTTGGTCGTTTCGTCCCAGGTCCGGCACGTGACGCGCGTCACGTCCACGACCACGTCGCGCTCGGCGGGCCACACCCAGAAGCCGATGTCGCCGAGGGGGCCAGGAACGGCGCCACCCTGCATGAGGAAGTCGAAGGAGCGCACCACGGTCACCTGGACCCCGGTCTCGACCTTCTGGACGACCCAGCTCTGGACGGCGTAGAGCTGGTCGGTGTGTCCGTCGAGGGCCGGCCGCAGGTCGGTCTCGAAGGCCTCCAGAGGCCCGGCGATCGGGTCGAGGCCGTTGAACCGCAGGACGCGGTCGGGGGTGCCGTTCTTGACGGTGAAGGTGCGGCGCCAGCCCACGCCGGCCTCGCCGGCGAAGTGGTTCACGGTCTCCATCACGAAGCCGCGGGACGCTCCGTCCTGGACCAGCTCGTAGCCGATGCCGGCCATCGGGCCCCGCATCAGGCTCGTGCGCATGGCGGCGCCGAGGGGCCGTGCCTGGGCGCCGGCCGTGGGCTCGGCGATGAGCCACGGCGCCTCGGGCTGGCCTCCGCCGACCAGCTCGACGATGCGGCCCATGGGCTGCAGCGAGTCGCCTCCGCGGCCGCGCCAGTCGCGCCGGTCCACGAAGCGCCCCGAGCGGATCGCCAGCAGGCGCACGTCGTCGGTGCGGTACTCGAACGAGAGGCCGCTGGGCAGCCCGAGCAGCGCCCCGCGGGGCTGCTGCGGTGCGTCCTGGACGACCGGGGGCAGGAACCCCCGCGCGATGAGCGCGCGGTCGCCGACGACCATCTCGGTCTCGCCCGCGCGCACCACCGTCCCCTTGGGGCCCAGCGAGATGACGTAGCGCGCCAGCGCAGTGCGCTGGTCCTCGCTCAGGGCCGCGTCGAACGCCGGCATGGGGGTCCCCGGGATGCCGAAGGTCAGCGTCCGTCGGATGGCCTCCTCCGTGTTGCCGTAGGAGAACCCGCCGTCCAGGAAGGAGCGGGCCGGGCGGTCCAGTTCGGTGGTGCCCTTGCCGTTGCCGTTCTCCCCGTGGCACATGGCGCAGTGCGTCATGAACAGGTCCTTGGCCGTCTCCGCCTCCTGGGCGGTTGCTGGCAGGCACAGGGCGAGGAGGAGGGCCGGGAGCGCGTGCTGGGGACGTCTCATGCGGGACGGATCGTAGTCGCGGAGCGGGCGAGTCCGCTACCAGCGGGGCCACGGCTGCGACCCGCCGCCGCCGCGGCTCCCGGGTGGTCAAGGGGCGGGCCGTCTCAGGTCGATACACCCTCCATGGGAAGCCCCAGGAACCGCGCACCCCAGGCAACGCCCCGCACCCTCCAGGACGAGCCCCTGCTGGGGGCCCTCCAGGCGGCCCGCGCAGGCCGGATCGCCGAGGCCGAGGTCGTCGTCCGCGAGGCCGTCGCGCGCGCCCCGCAGGCCGCCGCTCCGCGGCACGCCCTGGCCCTGGTGCTGCACCTGCAGGGCAGCCTCCAGGAGGCCCACGACGAGCTGGCCCAGGCCGTGGAGGCCAATCCGACCGACAGGGCCGCCCGCACGCTGCTCGGGCGGCTGCTCTACGACCTCGAGCGAGACAGCGAGGCGCGTGCCGTCCTCGAGCCCCTGGTCGAGGCGGACCCGAGCGATCGCGTCACGGCCCGGCAGCTCCTGACCGTGCTGATGCGCATCGCCGACGTGGACGCCGTCCTCGCCCTGTGCGAGCCCTGGCTCCTCGAGCAGCCGGACGAGCCCTACGTCCTCGCGTGTCGCGCCTGGGCGATCGAGATGCAGGGGCGCGTGGACGAGGCCGCGGCCATCTACCGCTCCCTCATCGAGCGCGGCGAGCGCGCCTGCGACAGCTGGCACCGGCTCGCCCGCCTGCACGAGCCCCTCGATGCGGAGGCCATTGCTCGGCTTGCTGAGGACACCGACCTCGACGACGGCCAGCGCTCCGTCGCCTCCTTCGCCCTCGGCGAGGCCCACAAGAAGGACGGCCGCTACGACGAGGCCTTCGCCGCCTTCGCCCAGGGCAACGCCCTCATGGGCATCCACCACGACCGCGAGCAGCACCGCGTCCTGGTCGAGCGCACCCTCGAGCTCGCGAGCCCTGGGCTCCTGCAGCGCCTCGCCGCCCAAGGTGACCCCGACGAGGCGCCCATCTTCATCGTGGGCATGCCGCGGAGCGGCACCTCCCTGGTGGAGCAGATCCTCGGCGCCCACTCGGGCGTCCAGCAGCTCGGGGAGCGCTCCGACATCGCCGAGCTGGCGCGCGACATGTCCGGCCGCGTGGGCATGCCCTTCCCCGATGGCCTGCTCGGGATCAGCCGCCGCGTCGCGCGCCGCCAGGCTCGCCTCTACAAGGAGTCCGTCGGCGTCGACCCGAGCGCCTCTCGCTTCACCGACAAGGCCCCCGGCAACTGGCTCTTCCTGGGCATCATCGCGGCGCTCTTCCCCAAGGCCCGCATCGTCCACTGCCGGCGCAACCCGCTCGACACGATCGTCTCCAACTACTTCACGAACTTCGGGCCGACGCGCTGCCAGTCCTCCTACGACCTCGAGGACCTGCGCTGGAACTACGAGAACTACGCGCGGGCGATGCAGCACTGGCACGAGGTGCTCCCGCTGCCGATCCTCGACCTCGACTACGAGCGGCTGGTCCAGGAGGGCGAGCCCCAGATGCGCCGGCTGGTCGAGTTCGCCGGGCTCGAGTGGGAGGAGGCCTGCGGTCGACCCCACGAGTCCAAGCAGCGCTGCATGACGGCGAGCTCCCACCAGGTGAGCAAGCCGATCCACGGCGGCTCGGTCGCCGCGTGGCGGCGCTACGAGGCCCACCTCCAGGACCTCCTGCCCCTGCTCGATCTCTGGCAGGACCCGCTGGCAGCCTCCGCCTGAGCGGCGCGGGCCCCGGCTGCACGGCCCTGAAGCGGGCCCCGGCCTCACAGCCCCGATGCAGGCCCAGGCGCCTCAGCCCGCGCGCGGGCTCAGGCGGTCCAGACGCAGGCGCTCGCGGTCGTCGAACAGCAGGCGTCGCGCGGAGAGGACCACGAGGACCGCGCCCAGGGCGGTCCCGCTCGCGATGGCGAACAGGATGAAGAGCTGGTAGCGCGCAGCGATCCCCGGGTCGCCGCCGCCCAGGATCTGCCCCGTCATCATCCCGGGGATCGAGACGATCCCGACCACGGCCATGGAGTTGACGATGGGCAGGGTGGCCGTGCGCAGCGCGTCCTGCACCAGCGCGCGCGTGGCCCTGGCGGGGCTGGCTCCCATCGCGAGCAGGCCCTCGATCTCACCGCTGCGGCTCTCGAGGCCCTTCAGGGTCGCGTCGAGGCCGAGCGCGATCCCGTTGAGCGTGTTGCCCAGGACCATGCCCATGATCGGGATGGCACGCTCGGGGGCCCACCAGGGCTCCGCGTCGAGGACCGCGACCAGGCCATAGGTCGTCACCAGGAAGGAGCTCCCCAGCATCGCGAGGGTCGTCGCCCGCCCGAGCCCGGGAGCCGTGTGCGTCGTGCGACGCAGGGCCTCCCGTCCGGCAACGAGGCCCATCAGGGTCATCACGCCCACCACCAGGACGGGCTGCTGCGCCGCGAACACGCGCTCGAGGGCCCAGCCCAGGAGGAGCAGCTGCACCGTCGCCCGCACTGCGGCCACCACCAGGCGTCGCCCCAGCCCGAGCTGGAAGGCCACGCTCGTCACGGCGTGCCCTGCGATCAGCGCGGCGGCGAGCGCGAGACCTGCCGGGCCGATGTCCGGGGCCGTCGTCAAAGGCGCACCTCGCGTGCGCCGAGCCGCGCGGCCAGGTCCTCGTCGTGGCTCACCCAGAGCACCGCGCCGCCCGCGCGGGCCCACTCCAGCACCCACCTCTCGGCCCGGGCCGCGAGCGCGGGGTCCATCGCGCTCGTAGGCTCGTCCAGCAGCAGCACGGCGGCCGTGCTGCGCAGCGCTGTCCAGAGGG
>WTJQ01000205.1 GCA_011524785.1 Planctomycetota bacterium
CCCCCAGCCTCCGGATCCCATGCGTGCTCTCATTGCCCTGCTTCCCCTCCTGACCGGGCTCCAAGAGCCCGCCGCCCCCCCGTCGGAGGGGGAGGTGGTCACCGTTCTCCATCCCTCGGGCATGAAGGCCCGTGAGGGGCGCGTCGCACGCGGCCGTCGCGTGGGGCTTTGGAAGGGTTGGCACGAGAACGGCAAGCAGGCCTACGAGGGCACGTACCGCGAGTACCAGCGCGAGGGCGCTTGGCGCTTCTGGCGCCCCAGTGGGAAGCTCCGCAGCGAGGGCGGCTTCGAGGCTGGCAAGCGCAGCGGCGAGTGGATCGTCTATCACGCCACCGGTCGCAAGCAGGTCCAGGGGTCCTGGGAGCAGGGCCGCCGAGTCGGGGTCTTCCTTCGCTGGGACCGGGACGGGAATCCGACCGTCCGCCACGAGTGGAAGGACGGCCTCGAGCATGGGGCCTACGTCGCGTACCACCCCGACGGGAACAAGGCCGAGGAGGGTCGCTGCGAGCTGGGTTCGAGGATCGGCGAGTGGACCAGTTGGCACGCCAATGGGAACCTCGAGCGCAAGGGCACCTACGTCCAGGGGAAGGAGGACGGCGAGTGGACCACCTACGACGAGGACGGCGTGCTCAAGGCGCGTGGACCCTACGTCCGCGGCGTCCAGCACGGCACCTGGGTCAGCTTCCACCCGAACGGCACGAAGGCTGCTGAGGGACCCGTGGTGAACGGGGTCCAGACGGGCGACTACACCGAGTACTGGCCCAGCGGCGACCGTCGTGGCCAGGGGACCGTCGCGAACGGCATGCGTGAGGGCGAGTGGGTGTTCTGGGACCGCAAGGGCGATGTGGACCCGTCGCTCAGTGGGAAGTACGAGGCCGGGAAGAAGGTGCTGTGATGCGAGTGCTGGCCCTCATGCCCCTTCTCCTCGCGTCGTCGCCCCAGGCGAGCGACGTCCGCTTCGCGCCTGCTAGCGGCGAGACCCTGCGGCGGACCTTCGTGGCCACGCACGACCTCGTGCTCGAGGGCTTCAAGCAGACCCTCGAGGACGGCGAGCCGGTGCAGCTGCCCGGCGGGGCGCGCTTCGTCTCGTCCCAACGCCTCGTGTTCGAGGACGAGGTTGGCGAGGTCGTCGAGGCACGGCCCCTGACCCTGCGCCGGAAGTACATCGCCCTCGAGTCCTCGGGGGATCTCGCCCCGCCGGAGGTCGAGGGGGTCATCAAGGCGACGGCCAGCTCTCCGCTGGTTGGCGCCAGCATCCTGTACACCTGGGTTCCCGAGGAGCAGGGCTACGGCCGCTTCTACGACGCCCGCGAGGAGAGCGAGACCCTGCTCCCGGGGACGGCCGCCGATCCGTTCCTCGCGGCTCTGGCGCCCCCGCTCGAGGGTGGCGCGGCTCCGGCCTCCTGGGTCGTCCCCGCGCAGCGACTCATGGGACTCCTGGCCCCGGGTGGGGACCTCGGCTTCTCCCCTGGTGAGGAGCGTGAGGGGCGCCGCATGGCGCGCACGATGGTCAACGGCGTGGGCGGTGGTCTGGAGACCGCCTTCGCGGGCGAGGCCGAGGGTGGCCTGACGATCTCGCGCACGGGCCTCGAGGCCGATGAGAACGGCCGTCAGTGGCTGGTCCACAAGCTGAGCCTGACGGGACGCTGGCGGGCGAACGTGACCGAGCGCCTGAACGGCACGCTGCTGGGCCGCGAGCAGGAGCAGGGCTCCTCCTTCGAGCACGGCACTCTGACCCTCGGTCTGTCGGGGAACGGTCGCCTCCTCGTGGATCCCGCGACGGGGCGTCCTGCTCAGGTCGAGCTCGAGTGCACCGAGGACGTCTCCATGCGAATCGTCGAGGTCCTGCCCGGCGGGGCACGCTTCCGTCAGGAGATGGCCATGCGCGGGCGCCTCTCGATCGAGCACGAGGCTCGCTGAGGACGCCTCTGCAGAACGCCCGCTGATCGGGATCGGCTCGTGGCTCACCTGCTCGCAGGGGGGCGCTGCGATCCGCTCAGGGGAGCAGGGTCATCCGGAGGCCATTGCTGAGCGCGGCGCCTGCTGGAACCCCTGCATCGAGGGTCCAGGCCTGCAGCCGCCAGGGCGTCCCCTGCGCGCCGGCGAGGGGCACCTGCACGTCGCCCCGGCCGTCGGCGTCCGAGGTCCCGCTGGCCAGCCGGACGAGAGGCCGCGCGACCAGCAGGGTGCCCAGGGGGAGCGGAGCGGCCTGCTCGGAGAGGCCCCCGAAGACGATGACGGGCGCGAGGGGGGCGGCTCCCTCCCAGCGGACCCGAGCGGTGCCGACGCTGGCGGAGGGGAGGGACTCCCAGGCGAGGACGAAGCTGCCTGCGCTGGTCGCGCCGGGGGAGCCATAGGACTCGGGCGGCGACCATCCGAAGTCCGTGCCGGGGTCGAAGGGCCAGGCGTTGCTGAGGTCGGAGGGACCGAAGCCAGGCCTGCGCAC
>WTJQ01000515.1 GCA_011524785.1 Planctomycetota bacterium
CGCGCTGCAGCGCGAGAAGGGCGACGTGCACCGGGCCAAGGCCGAGCTGCGCAAGATCCCGTTCGAGAGCCCCCAGGGGCCGCGCGCCCGCCTCGAGCTGGCCTCGACCCTGGTCTCCCAGGGGCGCAGCGAGGACGCGGTCGGCATCTGCTCGGCCCTCCTCGCACAGCGCCCGAACGACGTCGAGGCGGCCCTCGGACTGGCTCGTGCCCAGATCGAGATGGGCGCCTTCGTACAGGCCAAGGCGACCTGCCAGCGCTTCATCGAGGAGCACGGAGCCGACACGATGGCGATCGGGCAGATCCGGGTCGTCCTCGCTCGGGCCCACCTGATGGAGGGCAACGCCATCCAGGCCGCCCGCATCTACCAGCTGGCGCTCCAGGAGCCGACGGTCCACTCGCCGGCGGTCTTCTACGGGCTGAGCCTGGCCCGCTCCCGCGGCGTCTCGGCGGCGAGTGGCGAGATGGCGCTCATGTCGTCCGCCGTCCTGTCGTCCGGTGAGGACGTGCGCCTGCGCATCGAGCTCGGCAAGCTCGCCCTCGGGGACCAGGACCACGAGCGTGCGATCGCCTACCTCTCGAACGTGCTGCGCTGGCAGCCCGACAACCTGACCGCTCTGGTCCTCCTCGGAGAGGCCCAGAACCTGGCCCTGAAGGCCGGTGAGAGCGTGGATCCCCTGCGGACCTTCTCCACCGTCCTGGCCCGCAACCCCGGCAACACCCGCGCGCGCCTCGGCCTCGCGAGGAGCCACGTCATTCGCCGCGAGTTCGAGGACGCCGTGGGGGCCTACGAGGGCCTGGTCGCCCAGGACGCGACCTACGCGTTCGCCCGGCGTGAGTACGCCCGAGCCCTGTACTGGGACCACCGCTATCCCGACGCCTTCGAGGCCTACGACGAGCTCCTCGCGGGGCTCCCCACCGAGGCCATCGCCGTCGACGTGTTCGGCTCCGGCACCCCGGGCAGCGGCCTGCGTGCTGAGCTCGACTTCGAGGCCGAGCTCGAGCTGTCCGAGGCCGTGCGCCTCGAGCTCGAGGCGAAGACGAACCGCGACTGGAGGCCCGAGCTGGCGATCAGCGCCCTGGAGCGCCTGGTCGTCGTCGAGCCCGCCAACCAGGAGGCGCGCTTCGACCTGGCCCAGCTGCTGCATCGCCGTGGCCGCACCAGCCGCGCGATCCTCGAGTACCAGGACCTGCTGGAGGTCTCTGGCGGACACTCCGAGGCCACGGAGGCCCTCGCCGGGGCCCGCCGCGAGGTCTCACCCCACCTCGACGTGATCACGGGCAGCGAGGAGCGCAATGGTCGGGACGGCCTGGCGTTCATCGACGAGTCCTGGACCCTCACGGACATCGCGTTCCCCTTCGGCGATCGTGACGACTACGCGGGGCTCGGCATCGGGCGGCGCTCCTACTCGACGAGCGGGGACCAGCTGAACGCCAACGTCCTGCGCCTCTTCGGCGCGACGCGGATCGGGGACAACACCACCATCTCCGGCAGGGTGGAGGTCCCGAGCTACGACCGCGAGGACCTCCTCAAGGATCGCGTGTACTACGACGTGGGCCTGCGCTACGTGTCCGACGACGAGCTCGCCGTCGACCTGCGGCTCTTCAGTGAGCCCCTGGTGCAGAACTTCGTGACCCTCGACCGCGACATCAATCGCGGCGGCGCCCGGATCGGCCTGACGAAGAAGTCCTCCCGGCGAGTGGACTACGGCGGCAGCGTGATGTTCGCCAACTACTCGGACGAGAACAGCCAGTTCGAGGGCAACGTGTTCGCGGCCTACGAGTTCACCCCCGCTCCGCAGGAGTTCCGGCTGCTGCTGAAGGGCGACTTCTCCAGCTTCAGCGAGGAGAGCATCGCTCCGCCCGACCCCCTGGACCTCACGGCCCTGGCGGTTCCCTACTTCTCGCCCAAGGGGTACTCGATCTACTCGCTGCAGGCGGACTGGAAGCACCAGTTCGGTCCCGACTGGTTCACGGGCTCGAAGGACATGTACTACCGCGCCACCACGCGGGGTGCGATCGACTCCAACTCCGTCGGGTACTTCGAGCTGGACGTGGGCGCGGCCTACGACTTCACCGACTGGTTCGGGATCCAGGCCGGCGTGCGCATGCTGCGCTCCTCGGCGATCGACCTGACCTCGTCCAACGCGCTCCTCACCATCCGCTGGCCCTAGGCTCGCGCGTGGACGTGGTCCGGCACCGCAGACGATCATCGGCCGGGGGGCTCGCGCTGGCGAGCGCCCTCGGACTGATGGCGGCGGCCTGCCGTGACCTGCCGGCCGACGCGCTCCCCGGCCTGGGGGTCAACCTGGCCGGAGCGGAGTTCGGCATGGAGGTGCCGGGCTACTCGAACGCCTCCCCTGGCGAGCATGGGGAGGCCTATGTTTTTCCCTCGGAGGACACGGTCCGCTGGTTCACCGACCGGGGGCTCCGGGTCCTCCGCC
>WTJQ01000208.1 GCA_011524785.1 Planctomycetota bacterium
GGCCTTGGCTGTGGAGGAACGACTGGCGGTCGCGGCCTCAGCGGGCCACGGCCGCTCGCAGGATGCGCGCGACGTCGTCGGTGACGAAGGCGTCGAGGGAGGCCCCCATGCGGGCGACCTGGCGGACGAGCGTGCTCGACACGTGACCGACCTCGGGCGAGGGGAGCACGAGGACGGTCTCGAGCTCCGGATGCAGGGCACGGTTGGTCAGGGCCATCTGTCGCTCGTACTCGAGGTCGGCGGAGGTTCGGACGCCGCGAACCACCGCGCAGGCTCCGAGGCGGCGCGCCCCCTCGACGAGCAGGCCCTCGAGGGCGAGGACCTCGACGCCCTCGATGCCCTCGACCGTGGCCCGAGCCGACTCGAGACGCTCCTCGAGGCTGAGCAGGTGACGCTTGTCGTGGTGGGCCGCGACGGCGACGACCACCCTGTCGAACAGCCGGGCCGCGCGCATCGCCACGTCCCGGTGACCGAGGGTCGGCGGGTCGAAGGTGCCAGGGAAGATCGCGACGCGCGGTTCCATGCCCGGATTGTAGGGACACCGCGGCTGCCGCCGGACGTCCATCCCTCAGGTGCGCTGTGATCTCGTCCGAACTCCATCGGCAGCCGCTCACAGGGAGCGAGCGAGCCAGGGGCACCCGGCCGCGACAGCGCTCCCGGGTCCACGCGCGGGGCCCAGAGGCTGCGCGTGGAACCACCCTGCCAAGAGCGAGATGAGACGCCGCCCGGAGTTTCGCCGAGGAGCTTGCCAGAGCCTTCTCGAGGCCCTGTGCAGCGCTCCTCGGGACACTGCCCAGAAGCCCTTTCGGCACTGCCCAGAGCTCTTTCGGCACTGCCCGGAGTTCTCGGGGCACTGCCCAGAGCTCTCGAGACACAGCCCAGAACTTCCCGAGGGCTCGACGCAGAGCTTCCTCGTTGCACAGCCCCGAGCTCTCCAACAGCACCGCCCCGAGCTGCTCAGCGGCACCCCCCCAGGGCCTCGAGACCAAGCGCCGAGACCGCGGGATCAGGGCGGGTAGGAGCAACTCCTGATGGAGCGCGAGGACCAGCGAGCGAGGCTCCCGGACGCCGCTCGGCGTGCGCGGGCTCGGACCGACCCCGGCGGTCCCCTGCTGGACGTCGCCTTGGCTCTCGCGACGGGAGCAGCCGCGGCGGCGTCGCTGCTCGATGCGTCCCTGCGCCATCCAGCGCTGGGCCTGGGCCTGTGTGGAGTGCCATTGGTGACGCGCGTTGCTTGGTTCCCCGCCGTCCGGCACCGTGCCCGCGGGATCGGCCTGGCGGTGCTGGCAGGCGTCGCCCTGGCCGCAGGAAGGACGAGCCCTTCTCCATCGCGCGACGCCCAGGGCTGGAGTCCCCGCGCCAGCGAGCTCCCGGGCGATGGGCACGCTCCTGTCAGCCTCGCCCCCGATGGCCTCGGCGAACGGCACCGAGCGCGATCGAGCCACGATCGCGCCGGTGGGTTCGCCGGGGAGGTGCCTGCATCCCTGCGGGTGGATCCTGGAGCGCTGGCGACCGCCGCGGGGCCCACGCGCAGAACCAGGCTCGGCAGGGTCGTGGAGCGACTGCGGCAGCGCGCGCGCGAGCGGCTCGAGGAGCGCGCCCCCGCCACCCACGGCCTGGGGCCGGCTCTCCTCCTCGGGGCGACCGATGCCGTGCCGTGGGGCGTTCGCGAGCGATTCACGCGAACCGGGACGCGCCACCTGCTGGCGCTGTCCGGCCTGCACCTCGGACTCCTGGCGGCGGGGCTCGCGGTCCCCCTCGCCCGTGCCGGTAGCGGGCGGCGGTGGGCGCCGCTCGGGCTCGGCCTGGCCTGCGTGGTGCTCCTCGCGGCGACGGCGTTGGGCGGACGCGGAGCCTCGCTCCAGCGCGCGGCCGTGACCGCGCTGGCAGCGCTGCTGCTGCCCCTGAGAGCCCGGCCTGGGCACCCTGTTCCGCGCCCCGACGGCTGGGCGGTCCTGGGGCTCGCCCTTGCCTGGCAGGTGCTCGCTGAACCCGGCTCGGTGCACGCGGTGGGGACGCAGCTCACGTTCACCGCGACCGCGGGCCTCCTGCGTGGGGCCACGCGACCTCCTGGACGCCGGAGGGCAGCACCCGAGAGGCGCCTCCGCTTCGGCCTGCAGCTCGCGGCCGACCTCGTGGCCGCCGGAGCCCGAGCCGGATGGGCCGCCAGCGTGGCGAGCCTCCCCGTCACGTGGACGGTGTTCGGTGAGGTCGCTCCGGTCGGACTCCTGCTCACCCCGCTGGCGGTGCCCCTCGTCGCCGCGATCGTCCTCCTCGCGGGGACGCTCGCGCTCGTCCCGACCGCCTCGTCCCCGGCCGGAGCCGTGGACCCGCCGCTCCTGGATTCCTCGATGGGCCACTTGGCGGAGCTCCTCGCCAGGAGCCTCGCCGCTGTCGAGGAGCTGCTCCTCGACCTCCTCGCCCTGGGTGATGCCCTCCCC
>WTJQ01000627.1 GCA_011524785.1 Planctomycetota bacterium
GGATGAGTGACGTGATGCCCTACACGAGCTCCGTCTGGAGCTCGCTCGGCCCGCTCGAGCTCGAGGCCTGGCGCAGCGCCTGGCGGCACGCGATCGCTGCGGCGCTGGACGCGGAGCGCCCGGACGTCGTGCACGTGCACCACGCCTGGCTCGGGGCGGCGCTCGTGCGTGAGGCGGCGGAGGTGCCCGTGGTCCTGCACGGACACGGGACCGGCCTCCGCCAGATGGTGCTCACGCCGTCCCTTCGTGACGAGGTCGTTGCCGCGTGCTCCCAGGTCGACGCCCTCTGCGCCCTGCACGGCGACCACGCGGCGCGCTACCGGGATGCCCTGGGGCTCGCACCGGAGCTCGTCCACGTCGTGGGGGCCGGCTACGCGGCGGAGCGCTTCGGTCCAGACCCGGCGCCCGCCGACCCCGACACCCTCCTCTTCGTCGGCAAGTGGAGCGAGGCCAAGGGCCTCGGGCCGCTGCTCGAGGCCTTCGAGCGCGTCCGCGTGCGGCGCCCGAGGGCCGTGCTCCGCCTCGCAGGCGGCGGCGCGGGGCCCGAGGCTGAGCGGCTGCGCGAGCGCGCGGCGGCCCAGCCCGGCGTGGAGGTCCTCGGGCGGCTCTCCGACGCGGAGCTCGTGCGCGCCATGCAGCGCGCCCAGGCCTTCGTCCTGCCCTCGCTCTACGAGGGCCTCCCGCTCGTCCTCGTCGAGGCCGCGGCCGCGGGCTGCCGCCTCGTCGCAACGGCCCTGCCCGGCGTCCTCGACGCCCTCGCCGGGCCCCTCGAAGCGCGGCTGCACCTCGTCTCCCTGCCGCGGCTCGAGGGGCCGGATCGGGTGGCATCCGAGGCGCACGCCTCGTTCGTCACCGACCTCGAGGCGCGGCTCGAGCAGGCGCTCGCGGCGGGTCCGGCACCTGCGCCGACCGAGGCGGAGCTCGCTCCGTTCACGTGGGACGCGGTCACGCGCCGCGTCGAGGCGACGTGGGCTGCAGCAGCCCTGCAGCGGTGAGTTCGCGCCGCAGACTCGCGCTGCAGACGCGCCCGACCCTCAGCGATCGCGCTTCTCGATCCGCGTGACGTCGAAGAGCTCGCCGTCGAGTCCGAACGCCTTGAACTCCAGCGTGCGTCCGTTGACCGCCACCATGCAGTAGTGGTGGCCGCGCCGCACGTTGTTCTGGAACGGCGGGCGTACGGGGCCCGGGGTCTCGAGGCCGCCGCCGCCGCCGCCCGTCACGAGGTAGGTGGTCCCGCTCGCGTCGACGGGACGCCCGGCGAACAGGGGCCAGGTGCGCTCGTAGGAGTGGATGTGCCCGTTCCAGACGAGGTCGACCCCGTGCCGATCGAAGAGCGGGACCAGCTCTCGCACGCGCAGGTCGCCGCGTGTCGACGGACCGCTCCAGGTGTCGCCGTAGTCGTTCTCGTCGGAGGTGTAGGCGGGGTGGTGGTACACGACGAGCTTCCAGGTCGCGTCGCAGCGGGCGAGCTCGCGCTCCAGCCACTCGTACTGGGCCGAGCCCTCGCGGACCTCGCGGTTCGAGTCGAGCATGAAGAACTGCATGTTCCCGTATCGGAAGGTGTAGTGGTGCTCCGGGTCCGGCAGGGACATGTAGTCGTAGTACAGGGCAGCGTCCTGCTCGTGGTTGCCGAGGACCGGGTACAGCGGCACGCGCTCGTACAGCGGCCTCATGCTGCCGAAGAACTCTTCGACCCACTCGCGCTTGACCGAGCCCGTGCTCACGAGGTCTCCGGGGTGGACCACGAAGCGCGGGCGCTTCTCCCAGGCATGGCTGGCGATGCGGGCGTTGACGGTGGGGTTGCCCTGGGTGTCGCTGATGACCGCGAAGGCGAACGGGGTGTCGCCGACGCAGGCGGTCTGGAAGCTGAGGAACGGAGAGGCGAGCTCGCGGTCGAGGCTGTCCCGGGTCACGACGCGGTAGTAGTAGGCCGTGTCGGGCTCGAGATCCCCCAGGCGCAGCTCGTGGTGCGTGCGGAGGCCGTCCAGGGTGGTGCGCTCCGGGAGTGAGCCGGTGCGGGCGCCGCCCTCGCCGGTCCAGGTCACGGCCTTTCCCCACTCGACCACCGTCGAGGCCGGTCGCGAGGTCTCCCAGCGCACGGTCATGCCCTCGGCCGTGCCCCACTGGAGGTAGGGCCGGACGATCCAGCGATGCTCCGGATCGATCCAGACATGGGGCTCTCCGCGGCGGAGGACCTCGTCGTGCCGGAAGGAGTCCGCGACCCAGTCGGCTCCGGCGGCACGATCGAAGAGCCGCACCGAGCGCAGCCTGCCGGTGTGGGGGTTGTTCTCGTTGGCGTCGCGGTAGGCGCCCAGGACCAGCGGGGCGTGCTCCGGGTACAGGAGGTCGCCGCTCTGCTCGCCGGTCTCGGCGTCGAGCTCTCCATCGAGGTAGAGGCGGGCTCGCTCGCCGGCGTAGGTCACCACCACGTGGTGGAGGAC
>WTJQ01000528.1 GCA_011524785.1 Planctomycetota bacterium
GTGGGACCCCGCGCGCTGGGAGTTCCCCGGCGACGACGAGGCCAACGCCCTCCTCGACTACGACCGCCGCGAGGGGTACGAGCTGCCGCTGGGCTGACCCGATGCGCTGCCTCTTCCTGCCGCTCCTCCTGGCCTCGCCCGCGCTCGCCGGCGAGCGCTTCCCCCTCGGCGCCCTCGGGGCGACCGGGGAGGTGACGACCGGCGAGGCCGCGGTGGTCGTCACCGCCGTCCAGCCGGATGGGCCGGCAGCGCGCGCGGGGCTCGCAGCGGGCGACCGCCTGGTGGGCCTGGGGGCCGAGGCCTTCCCCACGCACGGCAAGGGCGTGGACGCCGGGGGCGACGGGCCGCAGCGCGTGCTCGGACTTGCGCTCGACCAGGCCTGCGCCCTTGAGGACGACGCCCGGCGCCGGATCGTGCTGCGCGTCGTGCGGGAGGATCAGCCGGGCCTGCTGACCGTCGCGCTCCCCCACCGGCCCGCGCTCGGCGCGGAGGATCCGGGTCCCGCGCGCCGCGAGTTGGCGCGCGCCGCCGAGCGTCAGCTGCGTGAGGGCCAGCGCCTCGTCGGCAAGTGGGAGGCTCCGGTGGGGCTCACCGGGGACCGCTGGATCACCGCCTGGGCGCTGGTCGCCCTGCTGGAGTCCGGCGTGGACCCCGCGGACGAACAGGTCCTGTCGGCGGCGCGCTGGCTGAGCGGTCCGGACGAGCACGCCTGGGTGAACGACGACCCGCTGACCAAGGGGCCCGACAACCTCGGCAACTGGGCCATCGCCGCGACGTGCGTCGCCCTCGCCGAGCACGACCTCGCCCGCGGGACGCAGGAGTGGCGGCCGACCCTCGAGCGCTGCGCCGCGGCGCTCGCGGCCCGCTGCAGTGAGGAGGGCCGCTACGGGCACGACGTGGTCACGGGCTACGGCGGCAAGGGCCTGAACGTGATCAACTGCCTCGCCCACCTCGCGTGGGAGCGGTGCGAGGCCGCGGGCGCCGCCATCGACCGCGCGGCGTGGGACCGCTCGCTGGAGAGCCTGCGCGCCTCGCTCGACCCCAATGGCGGCGTGCGCTACTGGACGATGAAGGGGACCGGCACCGGCGACGCCACCCTCCGCACCGCCTCCCTCGCCCTCGCCCTGGGGCGCGCCGAGGAGGCCGCGGACCTGAACGGCTCCCTGCTCGACTACCTCGAGCGCCACCCGGCGCGGGCCCGCGAGGCCCACGCCATGGGCACGCCCGGCCTGATGCTGACGCCCCACGCTCTGGCGACGCGCTCCCCGGAGGCGCGGGAGGCCTTCCTCGAGGAGTGGCGCTGGTACCTCGCCCTCATGCGCGGCCCCGACGACCGCCTCCACTACATCGGCGGCAAGGGCAACAACGGCGGCGACTCCTACCTCGGCTTCGGTCAGGTCGCGGCCGTGACGGCCCTGCTGCTGGTCGCGGAGCCAGGGCCCCGCTGAGTCCGAGCCTCGTCCGCGTGGGCGAGCACGCGCCCCCCCGCGATCCGGGGGCACCTGAAAGGTGTCCCCCCGGATCGCGGGGGGGCGCTGGCTCAGATTGCCGGCTCGATCTCACTCCGACGACCCTCATCCCCCACGATGCTCGACACCATCGACTTCGACTCGCCCCTCCGTGATCACATGGCCTGGTTCCAGACCCTCCAGGACGAGGCCCGCACTCGGATGCACAGCCTCCAGCGCCTTCAGGGCTCGGCGCGCGATGCGGCGATCGCTCGCTTCCACGAGTTCTTGATCTTGGAGGTCGCAACGGCGTCCCAGGCCATCACGGTGCTTCTCCAGGTCGGCCAGAGGGCATACGACCGAGGGGTCGAGGGCACCCGGGAGCGTGCCGCCCAGGTCCTCTCGCGCGGAATGCCCCTCGAAGGGCCGGCGGCTGACGAGTTCTGGACGGAGGCGGCATTCCTGGCGGGCGACCTCAGCCAGGAAGCCTCGCTCGCCCATGTGGCCAGGGGGGCGCTCATGCGAGAGGCAGAGTCCTGGGCGTACAACGAGACGACCGTCAACGGGATCCGCGCGATCCTCGAGCAGCATGGCGTGGGACCCGAAGGGCACCTCGACGCCGACGGCGGCGGCGACTGACGGCCCGCAGCACGATCGAGGAGCGACTGAATGGAGCGCTCCCCCATCCGTACGGGCGGGAGGCTCTCCCCGAGCCTCTCCAGCCCCTATCCTCAAAGCCATGGCTCCTGCGCCCCTCACCCGCTCCCTGCTCGTGCTGCCGCTCCTCGCCGCGTTCGCGTGCGGCCCGGCTCCCCAGCCGGTCGAGGAGGACCCGCGCGACCCCGAGGCCGAGAAGGCCCTGGGGCGCGTGCTGCCCGCGGCCACCGAGGCCGTCGACACGATCTATCCCCCGCCGGGTGCCGAGCAGGGGGCGCTCGCGCGCGTGCAGCGGCTGCTGCGCGGCGGGGACTTCGACGACCTGCTCGGGAG
>WTJQ01000459.1 GCA_011524785.1 Planctomycetota bacterium
AAGCAGATCGTCCGCCCCGTGGAGTACTGCGTCGTGAGGAGCGCGAGCGCCTCCAAGTGCCCGGCATCGAGGTTCTGTCGCAGTCCCTCGAAGGCCACTCCCGAACCGCCAAGCCCACGCTCCAGCGTCCGCCGCAGGGGCGTGGTGTCGACCATTCCCAGGGCCTCGTCCCCGGGGCCTCGGAGCCCGAACGCGAGGCGCAGCCCCACCCGAAGGACCCGGCCCACCAGGCGCGCTGGATGGGTCGTGAAGACGCGCGAGGTGTCGAGCTCCTCCCAGAGGCGGGCGAGGGCCTCGGTGGCCTCGGCCAAGGAGCCGCGCTGATCGGCCAGGAAGGCCGCGTTGATGGCCCCGGCGCTGACGCCCACGTGGATGCGGGGGGCGAGCCCCGGGAGCTCCCGAGCGAGCCCGCGCAGCGCGCCCACCTGCCAGGCCGCACGGGCGCCCCCGCCCTCGAGGACGAACGCCAGCGGAGCGGGAGCCTCGTCCGTGAGCGTCACGAGGTGAGAGCGGGGCGGGTCAGCTCCCCGCGCAGGTCCTCCTGCACGAGGCGCCGGACCTCGGTCGGGTCGTCCGTGCAGGCGAACAGGTAGGTGAGCTTGGTCAGGGCGGCCTCCGGCGTCATGTCGAAGCCGCTCACCACGCCGGCGTCGACGAGCGCGCGCCCGGTCGCGTAGAGCGCGAGGTCGGCGCTGCCGCGGAGGGGCTGCGGGACGGCGACCACGACCGTGCCGGCCGTGCACGCGGCGCGCAGGGTCTCCATGAAGGCCTCGTTGCGGTGGGGGGCGTTGCCGGCGCCGTAGCACTCGAGCACGCAGCCCTGCACGCCGCCCAGGAACGCGGCCAGCGCCTCCGCGCGCATGCCCGGGTAGAGCCGGCAGGCGCCGATGGACACCTCGCCCAGGGGCCGGACGCGCAGGGGCGGTGCGTCCTCCATGGGGGCGCGCAGCAGCGGCCACTCCAGCTCGAAGTCGATGCCGATCGTCCCGAGCCAGGGGTGGTTCGGGGAGTCGATCGCGTCAAAGCCCTCCGAGTCGATCTTCGTGGCGCGATTCCCACGCAGCAGGCGCCCCCCGAAGCAGATGCACACCTCGGCCAGGCGGTGCCCGTAGCGCTCGATGAGGAGCAGGCTCGTGACGAGGTTCTCGAGCGCGTCGCTGCGCGTCTCGCAGAGCGGGATCTGGGAGCCGGTCAGGATCACCGGCTTCTGCAGCCCCTCCAGCGCGAACGACAGGGCGCTCGCCGTGTAGGCCATCGTGTCCGTGCCGTGCAGGATCAGGAACCCGTCGTGGTCGGCCTCGTGCTCGAGCAGGACCCGACCGATGCGCTCCCAGTCGCCCGGGGTCATGTTCGCGCTGTCGAGCAGGGGGTCGAACTCGTGCAGCGTCAGCGCGGGCATCTCCGGCGCCTGGAACTGGGGCAGCTCGCGCAGCAGCGCCGCCAGTTGGCCAGGGGCAGGGGCGTAGCCGCGCTCCGTGCGCTGCATGCCCACCGTGCCGCCGGTGTAGGCGACGAAGACCCTGCGCGTACCCATGTGGGAAGCCTACCCCGCGCACGTGCCGGACGGGCCCCGCACGACGGGGTCGGGCCAGGGCCGCCCCGGACCGGTCTCCCTAGACTGGTGGCGATGCGTCTCGCCCTGCTCGTCTGGATCCCGCTGGGGAGCCTCGTGGGCCTGGGCTGCGCCCCCGAGCCGACGGATCCCGACGTCCTGGTCGTGACCCTGGACACCTTCCGGGGGGATCACCTGGGCGCCGCGGGCTACCCCCGGGCCACGACGCCGCACCTCGACGCGCTCGCCGCCGAGGGCGTCCGGTTCGCGACCTGCCGCGCGCCGGTGGCGACCACGCTGCCCTCGCACCTCTCCCTGTTCACGGGGGCCCATCCCCTGCGCCACGGCGTCCTCGCGAACCTCACCGGGGAGGTCGTGCAGGAGCGAGACCCAGATCTCGCCGTCCTCGCGGAGTCCTTCGAGCAGGCCGGCTACGCCACGGCTGCCTTCGTGAGCGCCTTCGTGCTACGCCCGGGGGTTGGGCTGGACGCGGGCTTCGAGACCTACGACGCGCCGGACGCGCCGCAGCGCGCGGGCCGCGCGACCGTCGCCCGGGCGCGCTCGTGGTGGCGGGAGGCGGAGGGTCCGCGCTTCCTGTGGGTCCACCTCTTCGACCCGCACCTGCCGCACGAGCCCCCGCCCGAGCTGCGCTCCGTCTTCCGGGACGATGCGCTCGCGGAGTCCATCCTCGACCCGCGGGGAGTCCCCCGTCGACCGGAGCTCGTTGCCCACCTCAACTCCTACGACCGCGAGCTGCTGGAGACCGACCGTCTGGTGGGGGAGCTCCTCGAGGATGTTGGCGCGCGGACCGTCGTGCTGGTGGTCGGTGACCATGGCGAGGGCCTCTGGCAGCACGGCTGGGAGGGACACGGCTACCTCTGG
>WTJQ01000361.1 GCA_011524785.1 Planctomycetota bacterium
GCGCACGGTCCGTGGGGGGGGCCTGCGGCGCGCTCCAGGCCCAGTGCCCGTCGTAGCTCGCCCCCTCCTCGATCCAGCGCGCCAGGAGGTCCCGCTCCGCGTCGCTCAGCTCGAGCTTCGAGTCCACCGGCGGCATCTTGTCGTCGCCCGCGGCGTGGAGCCGCGCAACGAGCTCGCTGGAGGCCGGGTCCCCGGGGACGATGACCTCGAGGGCCTCCTCGCGAAGGTCGAGGCGGAGGCCCGCTCGACGTGCCCCTTCGTCGGGTCCGTGGCACGCGAAGCAGCGATCCGCGAGCACGGCCTGCACCTCGGCGAAGCGCACGGCGGGCTCAGGGGCCTGGGGGAGGTCCAGGAACATGAGCCCATCGTAGGGGAGCACGCAGGCGGCCGGGCCCTGCGACGCCCGGCCACGGGCCCGTGGGGCCCGGCGGCCCTCGGGCGAGCCACGGCTCGACTTGACCGCGGCTCTCGAGGAACTCCGATCGCCCTCGCCCCAGGCTCGGGCGCTCCGTGGCCCTCCGACACCGAAGCCAGAAACGAGACTCGAGCGCGAGGGCCGCGCATCGAGCCAGGAATCTGCCACAATCCTGAGCCGAAGTGCGGAGGGACGGATGGCGCGGGATCCCCGAGGACCCCGCTCGCAGGCCTCCGGACCGCCCCGCGACGCCCGCGCATTTCGACCCCAGCCCACCGCCCCGAGCCCTCGCCCATGAACGGTGCACCCCCGACTCCGCCCGGAGGCAATGGGACCCCCCCTGGAGGCGGCTTCGGCATGGAGCCCTCCAACGGCGGCTCCCACGGCTACGGCCAGCCCCTCCAGGGTCTCCAGCCCGGGTCCCAGGCGGGCCCGGGGATGGACGACGGCATCTCGGTGGGGGAGCTGCTGGCGATCCTGTTCCGCCACGCGCGTCTGATCGTGGCGGTCGCCTTCGTGGTCGTCCTTGGCATGGCCTTCTGGGTCGGACAGCAGGCTCCCGGCTACCGGGCCGAGGCCACGGTGATGCTGGAGCCGGAGGGGGGCGTCACGGGCTCCCTCGAGGACCTGCTGGCGAACACCGAGCCCGCGGCGGCCGCGGAGATCGCGGTCGTGAGGTCGCGCTCCCTCGCGGAGGCCGTGGTGAGCGCCGAGGGCCGCCTTCCGGCCCTGCCTGCGGACACGCTCTGGGACCCCACCCCGGCGGACTTCGACCCGGTGCCCGGCGGGGAGGACCCGAGCCTCGAGGGCGTGGGGCTGACGACCGTGGTCGAGGCCCATGATCGGCGCCCCTGGGTGGGCATGCTCGACCGCTTCCGCGGCCGCACGACGGGTGCGCACCGCCTGCGCGCGCGCATGACCCGCCCCGCCGGGGCCGGGGCGCCCGCGGCCAGCGACCTCGACGTCCACTTCGTCGACGAGGACACCCTGCGGCTCGCTCCGCACGAGGGCTTCCTGTTCGCGGGCGACATGACCAAGGCCCAGGGGATGGACCTCGTGGAGCTGGAGTACGTCCCGGGCGTGGCGTTCGACGCCTTCGGCGTGACGCTGGAGCTCGAGGCGCTGGGCGACTACGTGGGCCAGACCTACCGGGTCCGCATGGTCGCGGGGACCTCCGCGGTCGACCGACTCATGGCGTCGACCACGGCCTCGGAGACCGGTCGTGGCACCAACGTGCTGCGCATCGGGGTGGAGGACTCCTGCCCCTACCGTGCGGCGGAGACGGTCAACGCCCTGGCCAAGAACTACATCCGCCGCAGCGTCCTGATCGGGCGGCAGAAGGCGGACCGGACCGTGCGCTTCATCCGCGACCGGCTCGACCGGCAGAAGAGCGAGCTCGAGGCGGCCGAGCGCGAGCTGGCCGAGTTCCAGAAGCTGCATCCTGAGCTGATCAGCCTGGAGGACTCCGCGTCGACGCTCATCGAGCGCATCTCGGAGCTGGAGGTGAGCCGGACCGAGCTGGAGCTCGCTCGCGAGGTGCTGCTCGATGCCCTCGCGCTCCTGGAGGCCGGGGACTTCGAGGGCCTCGCGCGGCTGGGGGAGGGAACGACCAACCTCATCGCGACCGGGTACATCCAGGAGCTGACCACCCTCGACACCGAGGCCCTGCTCCTCGATCTGGCCTCGCTCGACTCGGTGCGCGCAGCGGCGGCGACCTTCCTCCAGCGCGAGCGCGCGCTCTCCGTCTGTGTCCTCAACGCGGGCATCATGGCCCTGCCCTGGCACCGGACCGAGGATGGCTTTGAGCAGCAGTGGCAGGTGAACGTCCTTGGGCATTTCCTGCTCTGCCGCAAGCTGCTGCCTGCGATGGCCGATGGCGGCGGAAGGGTGGTCCACCTCTCGTCGCGCGCACACCGCCGACATCCCGAGCCCATCGACTACAGACGCCTCAGCCATGAGCATCTGTCGGACGCCAATTACGACCGTTGGTTTGCCTACGGCCGGAGTAAATT
>WTJQ01000195.1 GCA_011524785.1 Planctomycetota bacterium
GCCCGGGCCGTGATGGAGAGGAGTGAGCACGTCCTGCTCGCGGGGCGCGGCGCCGACGCGTTCGCAGCCGAGCAGGAGCTCGAGCTGGTGGACAACGCCTGGTTCCAGACGGAGCGGCGCGTCCGCCAGCTCGATCAGGCCCTCGCCGACGCCAAGTTCGGCACCGTTGGCTGCGTGGCCCTCGACGAGGAGGGCCACCTGGCGGCGGGCACCACGACCGGGGGCATGACCGCCAAGAGGTATGGCCGCGTCGGCGACTCCCCCCTCATCGGCGCGGGGACCTGGGCCGAGGACGGGGTCTGCGGCGTCTCGGCCACGGGCTGGGGCGAGTTCTTCATCCGCGGAGCGGTCGCCTCGACCATTGCCGCCCGCATGCGGTTCGGGGGAGCCTCCCTGGCCGAGGCGGCGAGCGCCACCATCCACGGGGACCTCACGGCCCGCGGGGGCACCGGCGGGGTCGTGGCCCTCGACGCCGAGGGGCGCGTCGCCGCGCCCTTCAACACGCCCGGCATGTACCGGGGCTGGATCACCGCGGAGGGCGACGTCACCGTGCGGATCTGGAGCGATCGCTGACCAACCGCTGCGCGCCGCCCCCGTAGACTCGAGTCCGTGACATCCACCGCCATGCCCCTCCTCCACCGCCTCCCCTGCCTGCTCGGACTGGTGCTGCTCGCCTCGTGCGGGACCGACGAGCCGGAGACCGGGCCCCAGGAGCTCGCGGCTGGGGCGCCCCTCGACCAGGCGCCTGCGCTGCGCAACGGCGAGCCGTCGCTGGCGCCCGACCTGGGTCAGGAGCCGGCCCTGCGGGCCGACACGGTCGGTGGATCCGAGGGCAGCGTGCGCGGCCTCATCGCACAGGCCGGCCTCGACGAGGAGCTCGCCTCCAGCCTCGAGGCCCTCGACAGCGCCTCGGGTGAGGAGAACGCCAACGTCGTCACGTTCGCCAAGCTGTCCCTCGCACGCTCCGACTACGGGCTCCTGCTGGATCACCTGTACCCGGACCCCGCGCGCGAGGAGCCCCTGGAGGCCTTCGAGTTCCCGGAGAAGGTGCAGGCTCTCGACGGCCAGGAGGTCGAGCTCCTCGGGTACATGATCCCCACCGAGTACGTGGACACCCAGGTGCGGGAGTTCATGCTCGTCAGGGACACTGGGGCCTGCTGCTACGGCGGGATCCCGCGCCCGGACGAGTGGGCCCTGGTGGCGGTGCAGCCCGAGGAGGGCTTCGAGTACTTCCCCTACCTGCCCATCGTGGTGACGGGCACCCTGACCCTCCTTGCTCCCGGCAGCGACCCGGACCTCCCTCTGGTCTACTCGCTGACGGGCGACGCAGTGCGGCGCTACTACTGACTCCTCGCCAGCAGGCAGTGAGGCGCTCGCCGCCCTGCCGGCGCCGAGTCCCCCGGGGCCACCCAGGCTGCCCGGCCCGCTGATGTGACCCGGCGGACTGACGCGGTGGCCCTGACCCGGCGGCCCGATACGGCCGCCCGATCGAGTGGGCCAGGCGGCGAAAGCCCTGCTCGCACAGGCCAGTGGACCGCGGTCGAGGCTCCCGCCGGGCACGATCCCCCTCGCGGGGTCCTCAGGAGGCAGCCTCCACCGGGTGCCGACCCCACGGGCTGGCCAGGCCGCAGTGCGAGCTCGGGGTCCCCGGCCAAGGCTGCTGGCGCCTTCCCCCAGCCGAGGCCTGCCCCGGCGGTCGGTCGGAGCACCGTCGGCAGCGGGCCAGACCGGAACGAGACGTCCGCCAGCCCCCTCTGGGGAGGTCCAGAGGCTCGATTTGGGGCCGGCCCGCTGGTCAGGGGGGCCCCTGGAGCCTATTCTCTGCGGCTCGATCCAGGGCGCCCGCCCGCCGACGGCCGTGAGGCCGCCGCACATCCGGCACCCCCCTCCCCACCGCACCAGCCCCCTCAGAGTCAGCCATGTCCCGCGTCTGTCAGGTCACGAAACGAGGAACCCAGGTCGGCGGCAGCATTGCGCGCCGCGGTCTGCCCAAGAAGGCTGGCGGTGTCGGCCTGCGCATCACCGGGCGCACGAAGCGCAACTACAAGGTGAACGTGCAGCCCAAGCGCATCTGGGTCCCCGAGCTCGGCCGTCACGTCACGGTCCGCATCTTGACCCGCGCCCTCCGCACCATCGCGAAGAACGGCGCCTACAGCACCCTGCTCAAGGCCGGCGTCATCCGCCCGGTCGGCACCAAGCAGCAGAACGGCTGAGGCCAGCCTCCGCCTCTCCACCCCGCGGGGCCGTCGTGCGTGAGCACGACGGCCCCGCGGTCGTTCCGACTGCTTCAGATCCGCTCATCAGGCACCGCGATCGCTCGCTGGGTCGCAGGGGCGCGCGCTCGCTGGGACGATGGACGGCGCTGCCTGGCACGAGACCCAGTAGGAGCACGCCCCCGCGGGGCACGACGGGCTCGCCCGAACG
>WTJQ01000066.1 GCA_011524785.1 Planctomycetota bacterium
ACTACTGGCTGCTCGCAGCGTCCCTGCCCCGGGTCGCGGACGGGGAGGCCCTGGAGGAGCAGACCGCCCGCGCCACCGCCTGGGTGGAGCTGCTGGCGCAGCCGACCTTCCTCGTGCCCGAGTACGGCGCCAGCGCGGGGACGAACGCGGCCGCCGACGGCGTCCGCCCCGACTCGACGCAGGACGTGCGCTCGAAATGACCGGGACGGCTTCCGAAGTGCCCCGCACCCGACGCCTGGTGTCCCTCGACGCCCTGCGCGGCCTCGACATGCTCGTGATCGTTGGAGGCGGCGCGATCCTGCGGGAGCTCGCTCGCACCACCGAGCATCCGGCCCTGCAGGCCATCGCCCACCAGCTCGAGCACGTCGAGTGGCACGGCTTCCGGTTCTACGACCTCGTCTTCCCGCTCTTCCTGTTCCTGTCGGGGGCGACGCTGCCACTGACGGTCGAGCGGCGCGTGGCGGCCGGGGCCTCGAGGGTGCTGGAGACGCGTGCCGCGCTGCGGCGGGGACTGGTCCTCGTCGCCCTGGGTGCGGTCTACAACGGGGCCCTGCGCCTCGACGGGGAGCCCGTGCGCGTCGCGAGCGTGCTGGGCAGGATCGGACTCGGGTGGACGGGTGCCGCGCTCGCGTGCATCTGGCTGTCCCTCCGCGGCCAGGTGGCGGTCTGCCTCTCCGTACTCCTCGGGTACTGGGCCATGCTCGCCTGGGTGCCGGTGCCGGGCTTCGGGGCGGGCGACCTGACCCCCGGCCATACGCTCACCGACTGGTTCGACCGGGAGTTCCTCCCCGGACGCCTCTACAAGGGCGACCGCGACCCCGAGGGACTGCTCGGCATCATCCCCTCGGTCGGAACGGCCCTCATGGGTGCCTTCGCGGGCCGCTGGCTCGTCCATGGCCCCTCGTGCCGCGGCTGGCGAGCCCTCGGCCTCGTGGGTGCGGGCGCCTTCGCCCTGGCCGTGGCCGGGCTCTGGGACCGCTGGCTCCCCCTCAACAAGAACCTGTGGACGTCGTCCTTCGCCGTGCACTGCGCGGGCTGGAGTGCGCTGCTGCTCGGCGTGTTCCACTGGGCGTGCGACGGGGACGACCGTCCTGGACTCGCACTCCCCCTGGTCGTGGTGGGAACCAACCCCATCACGATCTATCTCCTCCGAGGCTTCGTCGACTTCCCCGCGCTGAGCGAGGTCGTCCTGAACCCCCTCCGCATCTCCCCGCTCGCGGGCGCCCTCCTCCTCGAATGGCTGCTGCTCTACGTGCTCTACAGGCGACGCTGGTTCTTGCGGGTCTGATCCCGACCGCCCTGGGCCAGCAGGCGGCGGAGGCCACCCTGCTCTCCCCCGCGGAGCCCCGTGCTGGACGCCCCCTCGCCGTGACGCTCGGCGAGAGCCCTTCCAGGCCCCACCTCGAGGCGGCCCTCCTGGCCGCGGGCGTCGAGGTCGCGCGCCTCGAGGGTGCGAGTGGGTACGGCTGCCCCGAGGGAGTCGAGTCCTTCGAGCGGACGGCCCGCCGCCTCGCGGGCACGCGCCCGTGCCTGCTGGTCGGCTACGACCTCGGCGCCGTCACCGTGATCAACGCGGCCGCCGCGCGCCCGGACCAGAGGCGCCCGGTCCTCGCGCTCGACCCCGTCTGCGACCTGCGCAGCCGCCCGGCGGGCTGGGGCAAGGCTCAGCCCGACGCAGAGGAGTGGGCCGCGGTGCTCGAGGCCTGGGGCTGGGACCTCGACGCGGCTCGCATCGCCCCCGACAACCCGATCGATCGCGGCCTCGAGCTGGCGTCCGGCGGTCAGCCGCTGGCCCTCGCGTTCGGGGAGCAGGACCCCCTCCGGCCTGCCCGTGAGAACGGAGCACGCCTGGCCAAGCGCCTGTTCGACCTCGGCGGCATCCACATGCTGCGCCCGCGTCCGGGGCAGCTCGCCCTCGGGCAGGGCGGCGAGGGAGCGGACGAGCTCGTCCTGTGGGCGCTCGCACACGCGGAGCGTGCTCCGGATCCGCTGGTGAAGCGCTCCGGCGCCCTGCGCACCGCGGCGCGGCTCGCCGCGGGCGAGACCGTACGCGTCGGGTTCCTGGGGGGCTCGCTGACCGAGGCCGCCGGATGGCGCCCGCTCGTGACGCGGACCCTGACCTCCAGGACCGATGGCAAGGTCCTCTGGAAGGCTGCGGGGCGCGCTTCGTTCGACTCGACGGGGGACGCCGTGCGCCTCGTCCCCGACCTCCTGAACGAGGGGCCCCTCGACCTCGTCCTGCTGGACTGTGCGGTCAACGATCGCGCCAATGGGCGCTCGGAGGCCGAGGTCGTGCGCGGCATCGAGGGCGTGCTGTTCGGTCTCCGACGCGCGAACCCCGACTGCGAGCTGGCCCTCGTGCACCTCGCGGACACGCCCAAGCTTGAGGCCCATGCGCAGGCCCAGCTCCCCTACGA
>WTJQ01000225.1 GCA_011524785.1 Planctomycetota bacterium
GGGCCGATGGGGACCTTCCTGTCCGAGGGTCCGACCAGCGTGATCGACCGTGACGTCGACGACACGATGGCGATGCTGTCCTGCGTCCTCGAGGAGATCCCCGAGGCGGACGCAGGGCGTGTCTTCGCCCACGGCGGGAGCCGGGGCGGCGCCGTGACCCTGGTGCTGAGCGTTCGCGACGAGCGCATCCAGGCGGCGGTCGAGTTCTTCGCGGCCAGCGACCACACGCTGCCCTCGATCCAGGCCAACTGCGAGGCGCTCGCCGCGGCCGGCGGGGGCTCGGGCTCCAACGCCGTCTCGAACCACGCGTGGATCTACGCGGCCGAGCCCTACCTCGCGGGGACCCTGAGCCTGGCCGAGGCCCGCCAGGTCCTGCACGCCTGCTCGATGGCGTTCTTCGCTCACCGCCTGCCCCCCCTGCAGGCCCACCACGGCACGGCGGACCCGGCCGTGCTCTACGAGCAGTCGGAGCGCCTCGTCGAGGTGATGGCCGACCTCGGAGTCGCGCCCCCGTGCTTCGAGTTCTTCTCCTACCCGGGCGGCGGACACAGCGCGGGCTCGATGCCGGGCTGCGGCCAGCGACTGGAGGACCTCCTGTGCGATGCGATGAGCGGGCAGCTCGACCTCGACGCCTGCGACTGTCGCTTCTGGCCCTACTGCGAGACGAGCCCCAACACGGTCGGATCCGGGGCCTCGATGACGCACTCCGGCTCCGCCTCGGTCACCGCGGACGACCTGGTGCTCGGCTGCTCCGGTCTCCCTCCGGGGAGGCCCGGCCTCTTCTTCCACGGGCCGCTGGCGAACAGCGCTCCGCTCGCGGCCGGCACCCTCTGCGTCGGAGGCAGCATCACTCGCCTGCCCGTCGTGATCACCACCGCGTCCGGCGCGGCGAGCTGGGACCTGGACGTCGCCGCCTCGGGGTTCGAGGCCGGCGAGACGGTCTACTTCCAGTTCTGGTACCGGGACCCCGCGGGCAGCGGCGCGACCAGCAACCTCTCGGACGGCCTCGGCGTGCAGTTCTGTCCCTGAGGGGCCGCGGCCACGCAGCGAGAGGACGCGCCCCGGGCCGCCGTGCGTGGGGGTCGCACCTGGTCCCCTTCGAGGGCTGCGACCGAGGGACGCTGGAGGTGCGGATCGTTCGCGCCGCACCCGGTCGCGCGCGCACTCCCCGCTCGCGGGCTGCGCGTCCCTGGAACGGTCGAGCCCGCCGCCCGCTGCATCCCCGTCCCGGGAGCGATCGAAGGACTGCTCGTGATCCCTGCTCTGCTGTTGCTGCTCGGCGCTGCCCCCGTCGACCTCGAGGACCCGCCGCTGCCCGACGGGCTTCGGATCCTCTACGAGCAGCCGATGCAGTCGTTCTCGCTCAAGCGCGAGCTGTTCGAGGACCTCTGGCAGCAGTGGCCGGCCGAGGAGCGCGAGGAGGCCGCGGCCGCTGACGCCGCCACGCGCTATCGCATGCTGCTCGACCGCTACGGGCTGCACGTCGACCCGCGGCGGGGGAACGACATCCCGGCGGCGTTCAGCGGCGTGCCCGGCTCCGCGTGGACCCTCAACTGCCTCGCCTGCCACGGCGGCTCGGTGGAGGGCACCTTCGTGCCGGGCCTCCCGAACAACACGCTCATGCTCGAGGACCTCGTGGCGGACGTCGCCGCGGCGAAGGGCCCCGAGCGGACCCTGCTCGAGGACGGGATGCTGCTCACGACCATGGGGCACACCGTCGGGGTCACCGAGGCGACCCTCTTCGGCGAGCTCCTCCTGGGCCTGCGCGAGCCCAACCTCGACCTCAAGAGCGTGGCGGGCGTCACGGCCGCGGGCGTCGCCAACGCGGCGCGCATGGCGGCCCACCCCGAGGGACTCCTGCCGCTCGACGCGCCGGCCTGGTGGCAGCTGCGCGACAAGACGCACATGTACCTGGACGGCTCGGTGGAGCGGAACCACCGCACCGTCATGCAGTTCGCGCTCGGGATCAACGACCTCGTCTTCCAGGACGAGGTGCGCGCGGTCCTGATGGAGGGGGAGCCGGAGGAACTCGTGGAGCTCTTCGGGGAGAAGCGGGCCGCGAGCCTCCTCGCGATGCGCGCGACGGCGACGAGCGACGAGTCGTTCGAGCGCGACGTCGTGCGCAGCTTCCGCGACGCCGGCCTGCTCGAGCGCGCGGCCTTGCTGCGTCGCGTCCGCACCAACGGCATCACCGGCGAGGAGGTGCGCAGCTGGGACGACGAGTTCGAGGCCATCTACGACTACATCCTCGACCTCGCTCCGCCCGCATACCCCCACCCCATCGACCGATCCCTGGCCGAGAGGGGCCGCGCCCTCTTCAACCGACGCTGCGCGGAGTGCCACGGCGAGGACGCAGGAGCGGGACCCCAGTACCGCCCCCAGCGCGTCCCCCTCGCCG
>WTJQ01000593.1 GCA_011524785.1 Planctomycetota bacterium
GCCCACCTCGCGACGGGGCTGGCGCAGGGGCGCTCGCTCGAGGAGGCCGCGCGTGGCGCCGGGACCTGGGTGGCCACCCTCCTGGGGTGACCCAGGGCAAGATCCCTCGCCCTCCGCTTGCACCTCCTGCCCACGGCGCTATAGTTCCGGGCCCAAGCGGGCGGCTGTAGCTCAGTGGTAGAGCGCAACCTTGCCAAGGTTGATGTCGTCGGTTCGAATCCGATCAGCCGCTCCAACCTCCCCCTCCGCGGTCGAGCCCAGGCGGCTCCCGGGAGAGGCGCGGCCCCCCGCCATCGGGAAAGCGCTCCGACGGTCCGAGGCCGCTGGCGAGCCGCTGTTGCGACTGCGCTCCAGGAGTTCGCGGGCCTCGCGTACCGGACCTCAAGACTCCATCCCAACGCCGCCACCTTCGAGGCGCTGCTCCTCCGCCATGGCCTCTGGGCTCCCGCGCCAGGGCCATCGCGCTCCTGCGCCGAGGCTTCAGCGCTCCTGCGCCAGAGCCCCTGCGCTCCTGCGCCAGAGCCTCAGCGCTCCTGCGTCCAGAACGCATGGACCTTCCCGTGCGACTGCCCCCTGGCCAAAGGAGCGGGCCCGGACCCGCAGCGTGCGAGTCCGGGCCCTGGGGTCCCCGCCGGCGCACGACGCGCCGGCACAGCAGGCGTCAGTCCTGCAGGTCGAAGGAGGAGATGAGCTCCTCGATGCGCGCGGAGAGCGTGGTGAGCTCCTCGGCCGCGGACATCGTCTGGTTGGCGCCCTGGCTGGCCTCCTGAGCGTTGCGGCTGATCTCGTTGACCGCCGCCGACTGCTCCTCGACCGCGGCCGCAACGCTGGCCTCGTGCTCGTTCACCTGGTTGATGATCGAGGACACGGTGCCCATGCTGCCGACGGCGTTGGTGGCGTCGCTCTGGATGCCGACGATCTGGTCGGAGATCTCCCCGGTGGCGTTGGAGGTCTGCGACGCGAGCGCCTTGACCTCGCCCGCGACCACCGCGAAGCCCTTGCCGGCGTTGCCAGCGCGAGCCGCCTCGATGGTGGCGTTGAGGGCCAGCAGGTTGGTCTGCTCGGCGATCGAGTTGATGAGCTTGATCACGTGGCCGATCTCCTCGCTGGAGCTGCCCAGCTTGGTGACGACGTCGCTCGCCTTCTGCGTGCTGACGACGCCCTCCTGGGCGACCTGCGAGGCCTTGGCCGAGTTGGAGGAGATCTCGCGGATGCTGGCGGACAGCTCCTCGGTGGCGGACGCGACCGAGGTCGCGGTCTCGTTCATGTGAGCCGCCACGGAGGTGAGGCCTTCGGCGCTGGTCCCGAGGGTCCGGACGCTGGCCTGGATCTCGTGCAGCATGTCGCTGATGGAGCGCTTGATCTCCCCGAGCTTCTCGGTGCGGTCCTGCTGGTTGCTGACCTCGATCTGGTCGACCTGGACCCCGATGGAGCGGAAGACGCTCAGGGTGTACGAGTCCAGGATCGCCTGCATGTCGTAGTTGAAGATCCTGTAGATCGCGCGCCGGGCGCGCTCCTTGGTCTCCTCGTCCCCCTCGTAGCTCTCGTCGAGGTACTTGGCGGTCAGCTCCTCGTACTGGGTGAAGGAGCCGACGAACCACTTGGTGGGGAGGTCGATCTGGTCGTGGGTCCAGCCGATGCGGAGGCGGTTCTCGAAGTGGCTGACGCCCCAGTTGCTGTCCGCGCCGCGGAAGATCGACACGAAGTAGCCGGCCTGGGCGTTCTCGAGGACGCTGCGCAGCTCGGTGAGCGAGACGCCCTTCTTCTGGGCCATGCCCTGGAAGAACGAGAGCGTGTGCGGGAACTCGAACTGCCAGTCGTAGAACTCGTGGGCGACCGCGGGCGCCACGGTCTGGGCCCAGGACTGCATCGAGGAGAGGAGCTGGCGGTCCTCTTCGGTGATCTGGAGGAAGGCGCGGCGCTGGGCGAGGTTCTCCTCGTTGATCCCGAAGCGCTCTGCGAGGGAGGTCTGCTGCGTCATGGTCGTGGTTGGGGACGTGCCGCGGCCACAGACGCTGAGCGATGTGCACAGGGTCCGGCCGTGGACCCTCCTTCGGCGCGTCGCTCCTCTCGCGAGAGCCCCAGCGCGATCACGCGGCTCGATCCGTCCCGCCCGTGGGATCGGCGGTAAGACCCCTACGCACCCCGGCGTACATCGGCCCCTGCGGCCGCGGACCCGAGGCTCTCCATTCCCGCGCAGGGAGATTCCCAGCGCTGGGTCTCCGCGCTCCGTGAGGAGGCTCGTCCGCTGCGCGGCGTTCAGCCGCTGGCGGGGCTTCTCGATAGGGGCGGGTGCTGGACCCGGCGCTCCGTCAGGTCCGATCGACCCCCGCCCCGAGCCCCGACCCTGCCATGTCCGAGATGGATGACGTCATCTCCGAGTTCCTCGTGGAGAGC
>WTJQ01000491.1 GCA_011524785.1 Planctomycetota bacterium
CGACGGCGCCCTCGAGGACCCCGACAACAACCGGCGCTTCCTCGACAAGATCGACTCCAACGTGCGCCGCCTGGGATCGCTCGTGAGCGATCTGCTCTCTCTCGCCCGTATCGAGTCCGCGGACCAGGCCCCGAGCCTGGTTCGGATCGACTGGCGGGCCGTGACCGATGCCTGTGTCCGCCGGCAGGAGGCGCACGCTCGCACGAAGGACATCGAGCTCGAGTTCGAATACCTGGGCGACGGGGCCGCCGTCATCGGCGACGAGGAAGCCCTGACCCAGGTCGTCGACAACCTCCTCGACAACGCGCTCAAGTACACCCCGCGGGGCGGCCGGGTCGGCGTGACGCTCAGTACCCTGGAGACGCGCATGCGGCTGGAGGTGCGGGACACCGGCATCGGCATCCCGGCCAAGGACCTCGAGCGGATCTTCGAGCGGTTCTATCGGGTCGACAAGGCGCGGTCGCGCGAGCTCGGCGGCACCGGCCTCGGCCTGTCGATCGTCAAGCACCTCGTCACGTCGCTCGAGGGTGAGATCTCGGTCACGAGTGAGGTGGGCGAGGGCTCGACCTTCGTGATCGAGCTCCAGCGGGCCTGAACTAGAACCCGGCCTGGATCCGGAGCAGCAGCACGTCGAGGTCGGCCGCACGCTCGACCGCCGTGCGCTGGAGGTGGAGCATCCAGCGACTGCGGCGGCTCACGTACAGGTTGACGCCGACGGCGAGCTCGGCCTGCCGGCTGCCGCCGACCGGCTCGAGGTCCAGCCACGAGGCGCGGAGGACCCACTCGTGGGAGCGATGGGGAATGACGTGGTCGGGGTGGTGCAGCGCCTGGCGACTGGCGGACCAGGAGCGCTTCAGCCCGCCGCGCGGCAGGACCAGGGTGACGGTGCTGCCCCAGGGAGACCCCACGCCCTCGGGCGCCAGCCCGTCGATGCGCTGCACGATGGTCTCGTTCTGGAGGATCCAGTCCGGGCGTACGTGGGACCACTCGAGCCCGGCGCCCACGGCCCGGGCCCCGACGAGGTCGCCGCTGTCGACCGTCCGCGCGCGCGAGCCACCCCAGGGACGGGCATCGAGGCGCAGGCCGTCCGCGCCCCCGTTCCAGTGCATGGCCCAGAGGCCGAGGTGACTCCGGGAGGTCGCGGTCGTCTCCTCGAGCTCCCAGTCCCTGCGCCCCACCACGAGCCGCTGGGACCCGATCGGGTCCCAGCGGCTCGTGGTGGGGCGCAGGGACTGGGAGCTCGAGGAGACGACCGCGACCTCCCGGAGTCACCTCGGCCTCTGGGCCATGCACTGGAACGGGGGCGCGGACGGCCTGCGCCTCGATGCCCGTCCCTGGGGTGGCTCGCGCGCGCGGACGGTCGACAGCGGCGACCTCGTCGGGGCCCGGGCCGTGGGCGCCGGGCTCGAGTGGTCCCACGTACGCCCGGACTGGATCCTCCAGAACGAGACCATCGTGCAGCGCATCGACGGGCTGGCGCCCGAGGGCGTGGGGTCTCCCTGGGGCAGCACCGTCACCCTGGTCCTGCCGCGCGGCGGGCTGAAGCGCTCCTGGTCCGCCAGTCGCCAGGCGCTGCACCACCCCGACCACGTCATTCCCCATCGCTCCCACGAGTGGGTCCTCCGCGCCTCGTGGCTGGACCTCGAGCCGGTCGGCGGCAGCCGGCAGGCCGAGCTCGCCGTCGGCGTCAACCTGTACGTGAGCCGCCGCAGTCGCTGGATGCTCCACCTCCAGCGCACGGCGGTCGAGCGTGCGGCCGACCTCGACGTGCTGCTGCTCCGGATCCAGGCCGGGTTCTAGTTCAGGCCCGCTGGAGCTCGATCACGAAGGTCGAGCCCTCGCCCACCTCACTCGTGACCGAGATCTCACCCTCGAGCGACGTGACGAGGTGCTTGACGATCGACAGGCCGAGGCCGGTGCCGCCGAGCTCGCGCGACCGCGCCTTGTCGACCCGATAGAACCGCTCGAAGATCCGCTCGAGGTCCTTGGCCGGGATGCCGATGCCGGTGTCCCGCACCTCCAGCCGCATGCGCGTCTCCAGGGTACTGAGCGTCACGCCGACCCGGCCGCCCCGCGGGGTGTACTTGAGCGCGTTGTCGAGGAGGTTGTCGACGACCTGGGTCAGGGCTTCCTCGTCGCCGATGACGGCGGCCCCGTCGCCCAGGTATTCGAACTCGAGCTCGATGTCCTTCGTGCGAGCGTGCGCCTCCTGCCGGCGGACACAGGCATCGGTCACGGCCCGCCAGTCGATCCGAACCAGGCTCGGGGCCTGGTCCGCGGACTCGATACGGGCGAGAGAGAGCAGATCGCTCACGAGCGATCCCAGGCGGCGCACGTTGGAGTCGATCTTGTCGAGGAAGCGCCGGTTGTTGTCGGGGTCCTCGAGGGCGCCGTCG
>WTJQ01000076.1 GCA_011524785.1 Planctomycetota bacterium
CTTCGGGCTGCACTGCTTCGGGCTGCACTGCTTCGGGCTGCACTGCTTCGGGCTGCACTGCTTCGGGCTGAGCTTCGTGCCACGCTCACGGCTTGCGGCAGGCCTCGGTCGCGTGGTCCTCCACGTGTCCGGCCGGCAGCCAGTCACTGCAGGTGCACTTGTTGAGGATCCCGATCAGCCCTCCGAGCACGTTGGACTCGTCGCACTGACAGCTGCGTCGCTCGACCGGGAGGATCCCGGAGGCCACGCACCGGTGACCGGGGAGGGCTGCGCCATCGGCGCAGGTCTGATGGGCTGGCTGAGCGACCTGCCAGTCCGGGCACTGGGTGCCGTCCCAGCTGACGTGGATCCACGCGAGCTCGATCCCGCCGTCACACTCGTGGACGATGCTGCTCTCGGTCACGAGGGCGCGGACCTCGGCCGCGGACCGGTCGGGGCAGGAGCTGGGGGCCTGGGTGGCGAGGCCGAGCGGCGTCAGTGCCATCAGGAGGAATGCCAGCAGTGCCTGCGGGTGCGGCCGACGGGAGCTCCGCGAGATCGATCCCGGACGGGGGCTTCGATTCCGGTGGGGTGCCGGTCCCACGGACCCGCTCCCCGCGTCGTGCTTGGCAGGGCATCCGGTTGCAGGCGAGGACGAACGGGGACGGGGCAGCGGGCGATTGGCCCCGTCGGGGCGTGAGTGGCAGGTCGGCATGGTGCGTTGTGCGCCTCCTTGGCGCGTGGGTGAGGCCATCGAGGCCGTGGGGAACTCGCCAACCGAGGCGGCGGCGAGTGGAGGAGCCTCAGTGCTGGGATCCAAGTGCCGCCTGCAGCCAGGTGGCGGTGCCGTGACCGAGGTGACCGCTCTCGAGCAGGTGCTCAGCGAGCTGGAGACAGGTCTCCTCGAGCTCGCGCGCGCCGACCCGAGCCGCGCGCCGCGCGTGGGTGAGCGCGATCAGCGCCCGGGCGTCGGCGGACAGGCGCTGACTCGAATCCGTCGAGGCGGCAGGCCCCGAGTGGGCGGGAGCCGGGCCGAGCCCCTCGTGACCCGGACCCTCGGGCGGCATCCCGAGGAGGTGCTCGCGCTGCAGCTCTGCGACGAGGCGCTGGAGCTCGAGAGGGCCAGCCGTCTGGGCCGCGGTCAGGTGGGCATGGCTGCGCACGGCGGGCGCGGGATCCGTGCACGCGAGGTCGGTCAGGAGCCGGGGATCGGTGAGCGCGCTCACCATCACGCGCCGCGCCCTGCTCCGCGCCTCGTCGGACTGGAGCTCCGCTTCGGGGGAGCCGCTCGTCAGCGAGGGGGCAAGCAGTTCGCCGTACCGTTCGAGGGCTGCCTGCTGGGCGCCGGGTCGACTGGCGAGGGCGAGGCTGGCGCCGACGTCGCCCGCACTCGCTCTGCTCTCGAGCCAGCCGAGGGCTCCCGGCAGGGGGGCCGCACTCGCGACGGCCTGGAGCAGGCCTGCACGGACGCCGGGCTGGCCGCGGTGCTCGGACCAGACCGCATCGGCCAGGGCCCAGGCCTGCTCATCCGCTCCGGTCGCGAACAGCGCTCGTAGGGCGGGGCCCACGGCCTCGGGACCCGGTGGGGTCTCCAGCCAGGCTCGGGCTGTCGCGGTGCCCGCGCCGCTCGCATGCCGCCCCAGGACGCAGGCGAGCAGGCGGTCGCACCAGGAGGCGAGTCGAGCATCCTCGGCTCGAAGGGCCAGCAGGGTCTCTGCATGCGAGGTCTCCAGGCAGCACCGGCCATTGCCCAGGAGGCTCGTGGCGAGCTGTGCGAAGCGCTCGCGCAGAGGCTCCGTCCAGCCTGGTGCCGAGACGAGGGTCCGCTCCAGGAGCGCCGCGACCCGCACTCCGCCGCCCGGTCGAGGCGCTGCTGCGCGCATCTCCCCAGCCTGCTTCGCCCTAGCTGCGTCAGCCTCGCGACGAGGCGAGCCGTCTGCGCTCTGTTCGCGGTGGAGGTGCGCTCCGAGCACGAGGGCACGGAGGGCACCGCGCTCCGCTGGAGTCAGCCGCTCCTCGCTGGTCGTCAGCAGCCCGCGCACGAGGACCTCGGCAACGGCCTCCAGGCGCGCGAAGGGGAGCGCGACCGCGAGGACCAGCTCCTCCAGCTCAGCGGCGGACCCGAGGTCCTCGGTTCCCAGGGCAATGAGGTCGCGCAGCAGTCCAGGCTCCAAGGAGGCCACCTCGTCACGCGCGAAGGGCCGTGACCCCGAGGTGCGCAGGCCCCCCTCGGGACGACCAGGTCGCTCGCCCTCCGTGAGCGGATCGCGTCTCACGAGGGGGCCCCTGCCAAGGAGCGAGTCCCTCTCGACGTCGCCAGAGGCCGACCGCGGCCCCGTGAGGGCGAGCCCCGTTGCAACGACGGCCAAGCAGCCGATGAGGGCGAGCCCACGCTTGCGGGGCCGTGTCGACG
>WTJQ01000537.1 GCA_011524785.1 Planctomycetota bacterium
GTGAGCTCCCCCTCCGATCCTGCACCCCGCCCCGCGAGCTCCGAGGAGCCCGTCCCATTCGGCTATCTGCCCGAGGAGCCCCCGAAGCCCGACCAGCGGCCCCGCAGGAGGCGAAGCCGCCGTTCGCAGGGGGCCCCGTCCGCGGGCCAAGACAGCCCCCAGCCCACGACGGCGAGCACTCCGGCGTCCAGCCCGGCCGACGAGGGCGACCGGATCGTCGAGTGGCACGGGTTCCGCCTGCTCCCGTTCCAGATCCAGGCGGTCGACGCGGTCCGCAAGGGCCACAACGTGCTCGTGGCGGCGCCGACGGGGGCCGGCAAGACCCTGGTGGCCGAGTACGCCGTGGAGGACGCGGTCCGCAGGGGCAAGCGGGTCGTCTACACCTCCCCCATCAAGGCCCTCTCCAGCCAGAAGTACCGCGACTTCAAGGAGGAGCCGGAGGTCGAGGTCGGGATCATGACCGGGGATGTCACGCTGAATGCGCGAGCCCAGGTCCTGGTCATGACGACCGAGATCCTGCGCAACGCGATCTTCGAGAACCCCGAGCTGATCGAGGACGTCGAGTTCGTCGTCTTCGACGAGGTGCACTTCCTCGACGACCGCGAGCGCGGGATGGTCTGGGAGGAGTGCTTCATCTTCCTCCCCCCGCACGTGCGCCTGATCTGTCTGTCGGCGACCATCCAGAACGTGGAGGAGCTCGGCTCCTGGATCGGGCAGGTCCGCCCCCAGGAGAACGTGGTCATCCTCGAGGACCGGCGCCCGGTGCCGCTGTCCCACTGGGTCCACACCGAGGCGGCCTCGACGTTCCCTCCCGGCCGCCTGGGGCACCACCGCAAGAAGGCGGGCGAGGCCGTCGAGAGGGACCGCCGCAAGGAGCGCGGCTCGCGACGCAGGCGCGGAGGCGGAGGCCGGAGGCGCGGACGCGAGCGCGGGGGACCGCCGGAGCGACCGGACGCGAAGGGCCTCATCGACGAACTCGTCGACGACGGGCGCCTGCCCGCGCTCGTGTTCTCGTTCAGCCGCAAGGACGTGGAGCGCCTCGCCCATCGCAACCAGCGCCGTGCCCTGCTGGACGACGAGGAGGAGGCGCGCATGGTCGCGCTCCAGGACGAGCTGCTGGAGGTCTTCCAGCTGCCCCGCAAGTTCCTGCGCGGGGAGCTCATGCAGATGGCGCTGCGCGGCGTGGCCTATCACCACGCTGGCCTGCTCCCGGTCCACAAGGAGCTGGTGGAGCGCATGTTCACGGCGGGCCTGATCAAGCTGCTGTTCACCACCGAGACCTTCGCCCTCGGGATCAACATGCCCGCGCGCTCGGTCGTCTTCAGCCAGCTGCGGAAGTACGACGGCATCTCGATGGACTGGCTCCGGACCCGCGACTACATGCAGATGGCGGGCCGCGCCGGGCGCCAGGGCATCGACGACAAGGGCTTCGTGTACTCGGTACTGAGTGACCGTGAGCTGACCGAGGCCCCGCTCGAGCGCCTGTTCGCGGGGAAGCCCGAGCCCGTCACGAGCCGCTTCCGGCTCTCCTACTCGACCATCCTGCACCTGGTCGAGGCCGCGGGGCGCGAGCGGCTGTACGAGGCCTGGGAGCGGTCCTTCGCCCAGTACCAGGTCCGCGGCAGCAGCCGGAAGGCCCGCGAGCACCAGCGCGTGGCGCAGCGTCGAGAGGTGGACCGGCGCCTGGAGCTGCTCACGGAGCTGGGGTACCTGGACGGTGAGCGCGTCACCCCGCGCGGCAAGATCGCTCGGCTCCTGTCGGGGCACGAGCTCCAGGTCACCGAGCTCCTCTTCTCGGGCGCCCTCGAGAACCTGCCGCCCAAGGCCGTGGTGATGATCTTCGTGGCCCTGATCCACGAGGAGCGCGGGCGCTTCCGGCGGCACGTCCCTGCGAAGGTGTTCGGCGGCCTGCGACGCGTGGTCACGGGCACGGTCGAGCGTGCCGCCGGGCTGGAGCGCCGCGCAGGGATCGAGCCGGGGATGAAGCTGCCGGACTGGGGCCTCTCGGAGGCGGTCCTGGCCTGGTACGGAGGAGCCCCCGTGGACGAGCTCGAGGACCACATGGACGCCACGCTGGGCGACTTCTGCCGGGTCCTGCGCATGGCCATCCAGCTCATGCGCAACACCCGCCGCTCGATCGATCGCGACTGGGACCTGGCGACGGTGCTCGACGAGGCCGTGCTCGCCGTGAACCGCGACGAGATCGACGCTCGCCGACAGCTCGAGCTGGGCTGAGGGTGACGGCCCGTCCCCGCCCGGGACAGGCCCGGGGGATTCCGGGTTACAATCGCGGGCTCGGCGCTAGTCCCATGGCGCTCGGCAGCTCCTCCGGCGGCCTGCCGCCGCGAGGAAACCAAGCTGGGTCAGACCCTCGAGCAATTGAA